>NZ_CP092489.1:0-255000 GCF_025643335.1 Endozoicomonas sp. Mp262
GATTTATTGACCTAAGACACCCGCACGTTACCTTTTGTTAAAAATTGATCTAATTCGGTCAAAATACGAAAAACCAGATAAAACACCTAAAATACCCAGTTGACAGATTATTCTACTAAAAAGCAGATTAAAATAAGCAAATAACAAAGATTACCTTTTCATAGTACGTATTCAAATTCATGTTTGCAGAGTAAAAACGAATACCATGAATATTATTTGAAAAATTATTTATCCTAGGGGCTGTTGACGTTTGCTCGTGTGCTCAGCCATTTTTTCAGGAAACGGTTCTCTGGTATAACATTAGAATTTTCATTCAGGTTAAGCATGGCCAAACCCAAATCAAGAAAAGCATACGTTTGTACTGAGTGTGGTAGCGAGTCCGCCAAGTGGCAAGGACAGTGTCCCGACTGCAAGGCCTGGAATACCTTTAAAGAGGTAAACCTTGGTCCTGCATCCTCACCTTCAATCGCTGCCGGAAACAAGGCAGGATTTGCCGGCACGCTTTCCAATATCAAACTTCTCAGTGAAGTGGATATTGAAGAAGCCCCCCGCTTCTCCAGCGGAATGACAGAATTTGACCGGGTGCTGGGCGGTGGTTTTGTAAAAGGTAGCGCCATCTTGATTGGCGGTCATCCGGGCGCGGGCAAAAGTACCATCCTGCTGCAAATCCTTTGCCATGTTGCCAAAGACATGACCGCGCTCTACGTTTCCGGAGAGGAGTCCATGCAACAAATTGCCGCACGGGCCAGCCGACTGGGATTACCCAGTGACCAGTTAAAAATGCTGGCAGAAACCTCCTCAGAAAATATCGTGGCCATTGCCGAGCAGGAAAAGCCGGGCATTATCGTTATCGACTCCATTCAGGTGATGTATATGAACGGTGTTGACTCAGCCCCCGGCGGGGTGGCACAAGTGCGGGAGTCAGCGGCATTCCTGACCCGTTTTGCCAAGCAGACGGGAACTGTTCTATTAATTGTTGGGCATGTGACCAAGGATAACTCCCTGGCAGGCCCAATGACCCTTTCCCATATTATTGATACCCAACTGATGCTGGGAAACACCGATGATTCGCGCTTTAGAATTATGCGAGCCACTAAAAACCGTTTTGGTCAGGTCAATGAACTGGGCATTTTTGCCATGACCGAAAAAGGACTCAAGGAAGTCAAAAACCCTTCGGCTATTTTTCTCTCCAGAACACCTGAACCCACTTCAGGCAGTATTATCAGTGTGCTATGGGAAGGCACTCGCCCTCTACTGGTAGAAATACAGGCACTGGTGGTTGAGTCCCAGTTAGGCAACCCGCGTCGTGTAACCGTAGGACTGGATCAAAACCGGCTGGCCATGCTGCTTGCGATTCTCACCCGTCATGGTGGCATTTTCACCAGTGACCAGGATGTATTTCTTAATGTGGTTGGGGGAGTCAAGGTCACAGAAACCAGTGCAGACCTTGCTGGCCTACTGGCAGTAATTTCCAGTCTGAGGGATACACCGCTTCCCCAGGATCTGGTTGCCTTTGGTGAGGTGGGGCTGGCCGGAGAAATACGTCCGGTGGCCAACGGTCAGGAGCGACTTATTGAAGCGGCAAAACACGGCTTTAAAAAAGCCATTGTTCCTGCCGCCAATAAGCCCCGAAAACCCATTGAGGGATTAACCGTTATCGCTATTAACAAGCTATCAGAAGCGCTTGATGCCATTTAGGCGTTTACAGAGAAGGAGATTATCTCCTTCTCACTTTTTCCTAGAGTTGGGCCAGAGCCTGATCCAAATCAGCCAGGATATCCTCACTGTTTTCCAATCCGGCAGAAAGCCTGACCAGTCCATCACTGATGCCAAAGGCACGACGCTCTTCCGGCGTATATGCAGAGTGTGTCATTGATGCCGGGTGCTCAATCAGTGATTCAGCATCTCCCAGGCTCACCGCCAGAGTAATCAGATTAAGGTGGTTCATCAGTCTGACACCGTGATCCAGTCCGCCTTTTAGCTCAAAGCAGATCATTCCGCCGCCCCGCTTCATTTGCTGACAGGCCAGTTCATATTGAGGGTGGGATTTTAGCCCGGGATAGTAGACAGTTTCGATTTTAGGATGCCTGGATAGATAGTCAGCAATAACTTCGGCATTATCACAGTGACGCTCTACACGCATGGACAGGGTTTTCAGTCCCCTCATGATTAGATGGGCATGTAATGGAGTCAGGGAGGCGCCAGTCATATCTTTCACACCCACCAAACGCACTTCACTGATTTCATCAGCGCGCCCTGCCACACAACCGGCAATCAGATCACCATGACCGCCCAGGTATTTGGTAATGGAGTGAACAACAAAGTCAGCCCCCATCATCAGGGGATTTTGCAATACTGGTGTTGCAAAGGTGTTATCCACAACAACACGACAGTTTTCGTATTGATGAGCAAGGGCACTGATTGCCTTGATATCCACCAGCCCAAGATTTGGATTAGACGGTGTCTCAAAATACACCATTCGGGTTTTAGCGGTAATGGCTTCTTTGGCTTCCCGAATGTTGGCCATATCCACCCATTTGATATTGACACCAAAACGGCTAAGGCCATGCTGGAAATAAGCAAAGGTACAACCATAAAGTGTTTTATCTGCAACGATCTCATCACCGGCTTTTAGCAGGGTCCAGCATAATGCTGAAATGGCGCCCATCCCTGATGCAGTGGCAATGGCATCTTCTGCTCCCTCCAAAGCCGCAAGACGGGATTCAAGGACACTGACCGTCGGGTTGGAAATCCGGCTATAAAAATGACCTTTCTGGGCACCGGCAAAAAGATCTGCGCCATGCTGAACATTATTAAAGGCATAAGTCGATGTCATATAAACCGGTGGGTTTAATGCCATTTGGTGTTCTTTTGGCTTATAACCGGTATGAATGGCTTTGGTATCAAAACCCATTTGTTTTTTTTCGCTCATAGAATCATCCCCCTGAAATTGATATAGACATCAACAGGATTATCAAACTGTGGTTAGGGGCTGTTGACGTTTGCTCGTGTGCTCAGCCAAAACCAGCGGTTTCGTGGCTAGACGCAGTAGCGCAGGAATACTCACGTCTTTCAAGCTACTGCAACGACGGCACGGAACCGCTGGTTTTGGCTGAGCACACGAGCAAACATCAACAGCCCCTAAGCAGAACAGCGATCGTAAAATAATCATAATTAGCGGCAAGCTGTTATAATCCATCGACATTTTCTTTGATCGGACAGGGATAAACAACGATGCACAGGTTAAAAGGTCTATACGGCATCACTGACTGCCAGCTTCAGCCTGATGACAAGACCCTGATGGAAACAGTTGAGCTGGCTTTAATTGGTGGCATGAGAGTACTGCAATACCGGGATAAAAGTCAGGATCACGCCAGGCGCGTCCGCCAGGCGGGTGCCCTGAAAGCACTTTGCCATCGCTACCAGGCATTACTGATCATTAATGATGATATAGAACTCACTGCCGAAGTGGAGGCTGATGGCGTTCATCTTGGCCAACAAGACGATACTATCGAGAATGCCAGAAAACGCCTGGGTGACTATGCGATTATTGGTATCAGCGCAGAAAACTCTATTGCCCAGGCCAAGGCGGCGGTAGAACAGGGTGTTGATTACCTTGCCTTTGGTCGCTTTTTCCCATCAGTCACCAAACCTGAGGCCAAGGCTGCCCCTCTCTCCCTGCTATCGGAAGTTCGGACAAGCTTTGACCATCCTATTGTAGCCATAGGGGGTATTACTGTGGATAATGCTCCAGACATTATTACGGCAGGCGCAGATATGGTTGCGGTTGTCAACAACCTGTTTTCTGCACCTGATATTCAGTATCGCGCCCGAGAGTTCACCCGGTTATTTCCAGGAAATCATCAAGGAATGGCAGGCCCGGAAACAGGTACTGGTCTAAAAAAATAAACTATCTGCCTGTTCATGATGTCTAAGTGTTTAAAAATAAGGAGCCAGCATGTCCCGTTCCGTCGAACTATTTGAAGATGCACAGAAAATCATACCCGGCGGTGTTAACTCTCCCGTTCGAGCATTCAAGGGCGTCGGTGGCAAACCGGTTTTCTTCAAGCGGGCCAGGGGTGCATGGCTAACCGATGCCGATGACCGGAAACTGGTTGATTATGTAGGCTCCTGGGGACCCATGATCCTTGGCCATAACCACCCTGACGTGGTTGATGCCGTTCGAGCCCAGGCTCAGGAAGGTCTCAGCTTTGGCGCTCCCACTGAGCTGGAAACCACCCTGGCCTGCCTGGTCCGGGAAATAGTGCCATCCATGGAGCTGTTAAGAATGGTCAACTCCGGCACTGAAGCCACCATGAGTGCCATTCGACTGGCCCGGGGCTTTACCGGACGCGATAAAATAGTGAAGTTTGAAGGCTGTTATCATGGCCATTCAGATTCCTTACTGGTGAAGGCGGGCTCCGGTGCCCTGACCCTGGGGGTTCCCAGTTCACCAGGCGTACCTGCCCCTGTGGCGGAAAACACCATCACCCTGACCTACAACGATATTGACAATATAGAAAACACCTTTAGAGAGATTGGAACAGAAATTGCCTGCATTATTGTGGAACCCGTGGCAGGTAACATGAACTGCATTCCACCCAAGCCGGGATTCCTGGAAGGTTTGCGTAAGGTCTGTGATGACTATGGAAGTGTATTGATTTTCGATGAGGTTATGACCGGATTTCGTGTTGCCCTTGGCGGTGCCCAACAGTACTACGACGTAAAACCCGATCTTACTACCCTGGGTAAAATTATCGGTGGCGGATTGCCTGTGGGTGCCTTTGGTGGCCGTAAAGATATTATGGAACACCTGGCACCACTGGGGCCTGTTTACCAGGCGGGTACATTGTCCGGTAATCCCCTGGCGATGGCGGCAGGTGTTGCCACCCTTAAAAACCTGCTAGCTCCTGGCTTCCATCAAACACTCTCAGAAAAGGCTTCAATACTGCTGGCCGGACTGAAAGACAAAGCCCGGAAGGTGGGTGTTCCTTTTATCACCTCACAGGTGGGTGGCATGTTCGGCCTGTTCTTCACAGAACAGCCTTCCGTTGAACGGTTCGACCAGGTTATGGCCTGTAACAGCCAGCGTTATGCTGACTTTTTCCATGCAATGCTTAACGAAGGTGTCTATCTGGCCCCTTCAGCCTTCGAAGCAGGCTTTATATCCAATGCCCATGGCGATGATGAAATTGAATTTACTCTCAACGCAGCTGAAAGGGCGTTTATCTCACTATTTGAAAACAGTAGATGATGAGTTCTTTGGCAATATCTGATGCAATGCTGGCTTTTGCCAGCATCTTTTCCGTTTTTCTTCTGGCCCAGCAGAAGGCACTGGCACAAATACATCGTTTATCCGGGGTAATGGCACTGCTGGGCTTTTTATTAATGGCCCTGGCCGCCACCATGGGTAGCCTCCGCTATGGTGTCTCAGATATCTGGGCAGCTCCCCATGATATGTTAACCAATATTGCCACCTATATGTCTCCCCCCTTGGTGAGTATTGCACTCTGTTTGGGCTTATCTGCCAAATCGTGGAGCAAGGCTGCCTGGGGACGCCTTATATTGACCGTCTGCCTGCTATACGAAATATCCCGCTGGTATGGACTGGAACTTTTATATAGAGATATCCAGCTGGCCCTGGCCATCTGCGCCACCCTGTATTTTATAATAAAATCCCAGCTGGATTTCGGCCCCCGGATTATGATCCTGACAGCCATAGGTGCTTACTTTGTAGGGGGGCTTATTATCGGCAACGAAGGCACCCTGCTTGGATACCTCAGGCTTGATCTATTCCGATACTTTATTGGTTTGGGGAACCTGTTGCTTAGCACGGGTATGTACCTCGCCCTGCGGGTCACTTATCCTCAGCCAGAGCATTAGGGTGACCAGGGAATAGGGAATAGGGAATAGGGAATAGGGAGAATCCTGCTATTTTCAATTCTCCATTCCCTTTATTTTTAACCGAGCTGCTCAAACTTTCAGTTTTTTGGATATTCACAAGGCAAAATGCTTACATACTATTATTTATGCTTAACTTTAGAGTTAGTATGACATGAACGTTTGGTTATATTTTAAAAATTGTGTGCAAAAATACATCCAAACGTTTTTTCAGATTCGGTATTATTCTTGATTATTGCGTTGTTGCCGCTATTTATGCCGCTTTTTTCTTTTCTTTGACTATTCCGTCAGTCAAACTATTAAAATTGAACTCATATTTTTGGCTATATCGGTTCCAGCCCTCACGAATAGGTAATCTGGGGATAATTCCTGCGAGTGCAAATCTTAGCATGCCAGCGGTGGTTGTATCCTGATCCCGCCAAGGAATCCTTGAAATGCCCACGCTTGCTTGATTTTTACAGACGGTCAACAGTTGCAATAATGCGTATCCAGCCATCTTCAGATGCATCCACCGCAACAGAGTTCTCAGCTTTTGCTGCCATAACTGGCGGCAACCAAATGAATGTTTAATTTGCTGAAACATGGGTTCAACCGGCCATCTTTTCGCATAAATACGAAGGATGTCTATACCTTCAAGTCCAGTATTGGTTGCAATGAATATACGGCTTTCTGTCAGTCCTTTATCATTTTCAAACCGACCCCAGACAACCCGAACCTTGCGGCCTTTCAGGAAGCGAGCCCGACATACCCGGGTGCGATAACGTATCTTTCGAAATCTGCCGTATATTCTTACGGTTGTTTGATATTCCGGTAGCTTCTCCACTTCCGGGGGCGTCATTTTGATGCCATACTTTTTGGGTCGCCCACGTTTTTTTGCAGTGGACTCCAACGGTAAGGCATACAATGCCCGGTTTAACGGGATTTGCCCTACTACTTCATAGCCCATTTCCAGAACGGGTTGCATTAGCGTCCAGTTCATATACCAACAGTCTGTCAGCAAGCGCAGTCCTTGCACCTTCACCTCTTGCCTCACTACTTTTAGCATGGCAACAGCGATTTTTAGCTTACTGGCATTGCCTGAAGCAGGAGATGGAAAGGAAAGCACAGGGATGGCAGTAAATACTTCATCTTTAGCCCGCTCAAATACAACAGCCAGGGATACCCAGCATTGTCCCCAGATATACGTTGGCCGGTTCCTTTTTTTACTGTGCTGGTGATGGGTTCGGCAAGCGGGAGCCTTGTCAGAAAAACGCTCCACCACCCAATCATCAAGACCAATGTTGATAAGTTCACCCCGTGGTACTTTTGAGCATACCAGCTGAATGAGCCGGCATGCGAGGCTCCTCCACCGCCACTTGCCTTGAGAGAGCCAATGGTGGTAACTGCTCCATACGCATTGAAAGTTATTAATAGATAACAGCGCCTGAGTGACAAAGCCTTGCCCGGATAGCATGCAGCCAAAAAGAAGTTCGCAGAACGTAGGTACTGCTGTTGGGGATAGCGCTGAAGCAAGAAACGTTGTATATAAGGCAAGCTCCCGGAGGATCTCTTTATGATCTGAAGTGAGCATAGCAACCATCTTTGTATTTTGTTTGGAGATGGTTGCTATTAACCGATTTCAGATGAAAATCGTACTATTGTTCTTTGGTAACTCTAAAGTCGAGTTATTTATGGAAATATATAATTTATTTAGAATGAAAAATAATCGTTCATAACATACCCATAATTCTTTTAATACGAACATCTTCAAAACTAAACGGTTTATATTGCCCCGACAATTCTCTCTCAAGCACACCTTTATCAATCTCACCTTTAATATACTTCTCCAGAAAACCCCAGGCTGGCTCAGCTGCCAGCAATCTCCCATAATCTATAAAAGTTTTCTTGCATGCATTCGCATAATCAGAAAGAGTTTCATTATCTTTATCCATTGTATCCAATAGACTATTTAACCTATCTTTACTCCACTCTTTTTTAACCAGCTCTTTAATTTTTTTAGTAACAATGCCAGGTACTTCGGCTTTTTTATTAGTACTAGGTCTCTCAGCACCTATCCACAAGTCACGAAGAACTTCCTCTATTTCAATCCTTTCACGGGCAAGACGCCTACACTCACTAAAAACATCTTCTTTTGCTTCTATTTCCTCTTTGTCAAACTCATCATCCGATAATAAATCTTTATTTTCACTCTCAACAACGACCTGTGTTTCCTCTTCTAAATTACCTTCACCGAGCTTATCATCCGGTAATAAACGGTCATCTTTATCAACAACGATAGCCACTTCTTCTTTTTTAGCAGCACTTTCATCCCTTTTTTCTTCATCCCTGTGCATATCTTCACTAAATCGTTCAACCTTTCTGTCAGGTAATACCTTTCCGATAAAGGCTTTAAAAGAGACATCTGGTATTTTTTAACAAAGCCTGGACAAGCTTTGAGCACTTACAAATTCAGCCTTGATTTTCACAAAATGTTGACGGGTTTCCTCAAAAAAACATAAACCCATCAAGTCGCCTGAATAGCCAGTCTTTCAGACCGGTCATCAGCACCCCCACCGGGACGGCGGAGGGTATTACGCGAATTTTGGATACCCCTGTCAGACACTATGGGGAGCAGGTGGAATAGGAAAAGGTTTAACGTTATTGCCTTTGGAGTCTACTACCTTAGCTGCACCTTCCTTCTCAACCTCATCAATGCGTACAATGCTGTTCAAGGGAATATAACTACGCTTGACACCATCAAATGCATTTTTCAGTTTTTCTTCAGAGGGATCTACCAGCAGCTGGCTACGTTCGCCAAATACAAACTCTTCAACTTCTATAAATCCCCAGAGTTCACTCTGAAAGATCTGGCGGGCATAAACCTCAAATACTTCACCCTGATTTTCAAAAATCACACGAAAAATCTGTTTAGTCGACATTGACTCTGACTACCTATCTGAACGGAGAGCACCATTGCACTGATGCCCGAATAAGGCAGAAGGATATCACAAACACGTCCTCCCTGTGCTGCGTTGTCTCCCAATTCAATATGTAACAATACCCTGTTATTCCACTACCACCTCCCGCAGGGCATGGCTATAATGCTTTTGCTCAACTATTTTTACTTTGGACTGTAGCTTCCTGGAAGCTACAGGTTCCTGTTTGTAGGTTTTATTGGCTAAGGTTGCGCCTGGCAATCTTATGTCAACAGAGCCTGGGAGACTGTGAGATTTAAGTGTCCGTAGCGAGGATCACTATTCTCGATCAGCCTCCCGGGTGTCTCCTGAACGATAGGCCGTCGCTTTGCCATCTGAAATGACTAAAAAACTTTTTATCAAAACCCACGGCTGCCAGATGAACGAGTACGATTCTGCTCGCATGGCAGACCTGCTCGGCGAAACCCATACCCTGGAACTGACTGACAACCCGGAAGAGGCGGATGTCCTGCTGGTTAACACCTGCTCTGTGCGGGAGAAAGCCCAGGAAAAGCTGTTCCATCAGCTGGGACGCTGGAAACGCCTGAAAGAAAACAAACCGGATCTGGTCATCGGCGTGGGTGGCTGCGTTGCCAGCCAGGAAGGTGAGGCCATCAGAAAGAGAGCCCCTCATGTTGATGTTGTCTTTGGCCCCCAGACCCTGCACCGTCTGCCAGAAATGATTGATGCATCAAAGAGCCATCATGTTCCTGTGGTGGATGTTACCTTCCCGGAAATTGAAAAATTTGACCGGCTGCCCGAGCCCAGTGTGGATGGCCCCACAGCCTTTGTCTCCATCATGGAAGGTTGTAGCAAATACTGCACTTACTGCATTGTTCCCTATACCCGTGGTGCAGAAGTCAGCCGACCCATGGATGATGTCCTGGCAGAATGCCTGGGCCTGGCCGAAAAGGGTGTCAGGGAGATCAACCTGCTGGGCCAGAATGTCAACGCCTATCGCGGGGAAAAGCATGATGGTTCATCCTGTGACCTGGCTGAACTTATCACCGTTGTGGCCGCCATTGATGGCATTGACCGAATCCGCTTTACCACCTCCCATCCCATGGAGTTTTCAGAAAGCCTGATTAATGTTTATGCGGATGTTCCGGAACTGGTCAGCCACCTGCACCTGCCAGTGCAAAGCGGTTCCGACCGAATTCTGGCCATGATGAAGCGGGATCACACCACGCTGGAATACAAGTCCAAGATTCGCAGGCTTCGCAAGATCCGCCCCGAACTTAGCATGTCCTCCGACTTTATCGTAGGCTTCCCGGGGGAAAGCGATACAGACTTTGAAGACACCATGAACCTGATCGCTGACATCGGCTTTGATGCGTCCTTCAGCTTTATCTATAGCAAACGGCCCGGCACACCGGCATCGGATATGCCTGATGATATTCCTATGGACGTTAAAAAACAGCGTTTAAAAATCCTTCAGGACCGTATCAACCAGCATGTTATGCAAATCAGCAGACGCCTTGTGGGAACCACCCAGCGGATTCTGGTGACAGGCTATTCCAAGAAAGACCCAGGGCAGTTAACCGGTAGAACAGAGTGCAACCGGGTGGTCAACTTCCAGTGTGATGATCCCCGCCTGATCAGTCACTTTGCCAATGTGGAAATAATAGAGGCACTCCCTCACTCACTGAGAGGCAAGCTGCTCAATTCTGAACTGGATCAGGTAGCTTAGTAGGTTAATGAAGGAGAATTATAGGGAATGACCACTCCCTATAATTCCCTATATTCACTGTATCTGCACAATAAATCCACAACCCGAATGTTCACAAAAAAACCAATGTACTCATTGGTTTTTTTGTTGGTATGCTTTGCATGAACTTACGGGCAGTATATGCTTAAATACGGGATTTGCAGTAAAGGCTGATTACAAAACTTGAACGCACACCAAAATATTGAAGGGGATATTTGTCGATTCACCCTCGAACCTGAAGATACACGGCGATTCGCAGAACTTTGTGGACAATTCAACCAGCACTTAAAACAAATTGAAGAACGACTGGGTGTCAACATCAGAAACCGTGGTAATGCCTTCACGGTAACTGGAGACAACGGCCGGGCTCATGCCACTCGTGAAATCCTCACTCACCTTTACCGGGAAACAGGTAAACAGGAAGAACTCACCCCTGATACCGTTCACCTGTTCCTGCAGGAATCCGCCATTGAGTCGGTCTCAGACCTGACTCAGGAAAATGAACAGCCCGTCACCCTGAGAACAAGAAAAGGAACCATTACCCCCAGGGGACACAATCAGCAGCGTTACGTTAAATCCATTCTGCAACATGATATCAACTTCGGCATTGGCCCTGCCGGTACAGGTAAAACCTATTTGGCTGTGGCCTGTGCCGTTCAGGCTTTGCTGGAAGAAAAAGTGCGCCGGATTCTGCTGGTTCGCCCCGCCGTTGAAGCCGGAGAAAAACTGGGCTTCCTGCCCGGGGATCTGTCTCAAAAAATAGACCCTTATCTGCGCCCTCTCTATGATGCGCTCTATGAAATGCTGGGCTTTGAGCAAGTAGAAAAACTGATTGATAAAAATGTTATTGAAGTGGCGCCCCTGGCTTATATGCGTGGCCGAACCCTGAATAACTCCTTTATCATTCTGGATGAGTCCCAAAACACCACCCAGGAACAAATGAAAATGTTCCTTACCCGAATTGGCTTTGGCTCAACCGCTGTGGTTACAGGCGATATCACCCAGGTGGACTTGCCCAGGGGAACCCGTTCCGGCCTTGCCAATGGTATCGATGTACTCAAGGATGTCGATGGCATTGGCTTCACCTGGTTTACGGCCAAGGATGTAGTCCGCCATCCGCTGGTTCAGCGAATTGTTCAAGCCTATGATCGCCATGACCGGTCCGGAGAGAAGCAATGAGCACCCATGTTCAGGTTGACCTGCAAATTGCCAGCTCCAGCCAGTCACTACCCTCTCAGCAAGATTTTGAGCAGTGGGCAACAGCAGCTGTTGGCCAACACCGCGATCACGCTGAAATCAGCCTGCGCATTGTCGATATAGAAGAAGGTGCAGACCTGAACCAGCAATGGCGTAATAAAACCGGCCCAACCAATGTGCTGTCTTTCCCTTCGGAGCTACCGCCTGAACTGGAGCTGCCATTGCTGGGGGATCTGGTTATTTGCGCCCCTGTGGTTGAAAAAGAAGCTCGACAGCAGGAAAAACAACTGGCTGCACACTGGGCTCATATGGTGGTACATGGCACTTTACATCTGCTTGGCTATGATCATATTGAAGACCACCAGGCAGAAGAAATGGAATCCCTGGAAATCCAGATTCTAAAGAAACTGGGCTACCCAAACCCTTATCAGGATGATGACTGTTAGTCATCATCTATTATCAAAGCAGTAAGCCCCGGAGAAAGCAGAGGGTAATGAACGACGGCAATTCGATGGGGGGCGAACAGCCTCCACAAACCTGGTTTGAAAAACTATCACGGCTTTTCATCCAGGATCCCCGCAACCGCAACGACATCTTGATGTTACTGAGGGATGCCGGAAGCAAGGGTATGCTGGACCAGGAAGCTCTCAGCATTATTGAGGGCGCAGTACAAGTTGCAGATATGCAGGTCAGGGAGGTAATGATTCCCCGCTCCCAGATGGTATGCGTTGAGGAGGGTCAGGAGCCGAAGGAGTTTCTGCCTAAAATCATAGAATCCGCCCATTCCCGTTTTCCAGTGATCGGTGACACCAAGGATGAGGTGATTGGCATATTGCTGGCCAAAGACCTTATCCCTATGATTTTGCAGACTGGCAAGTTCAATATTAAGGATCATTTGCGACCTGCTACATTCATTCCCGAAAGCAAGCGTTTAAATGTTCTTCTTCGGGAGTTTCGTACCAATCGCAATCATATGGCCATTGTCATTGACGAGTTTGGTGGCGTTGCCGGTCTGGTGACTATTGAGGACGTGCTGGAACAAATCGTGGGTGACATTGAAGATGAACACGATATAGAAGAAGACAATTACATCAAGCCTGTCAATGAGATTGAAAAGACCTTTATTGTCAAGGCGCTCACCCCCATCGAAGATTTTAATGAACACTTCAAGACCCACTTCAGGGATGATGAGTTTGATACCATTGGCGGAATTATCATGCAGGAATTCGGCCATATGCCCAAACGCAATGAGTCCGTTGAGATGAGTGGATTCCGGTTTGACGTATTAAACTCAGATGGTCGTCGTATCAGGTTGTTACGGGTCAGTCCTTGTTAATGTTAAAAAAACAATCCTATTTAATGCCTGCCCTGATATCACTTTTATCAGGGTCTTTGATTCCCCTCGGTTTCAGCCCATTTAATTTCTGGCCGGTTTTAATGCTGGCTCTTGCTGTTGCCTTTCTTGTGAACCGGAACAACTCACCCAAAAAAGCGCTGATCAATGGCTTTTTATTTGGCATGGGTATGTTTGGCACCGGAACTTCCTGGATTTATGTCAGTATCCATCAGTTCGGCTCTGCCCCCATTCCCCTTGCTGCGTTGTTGACAGTGCTATTTGTTGCCTGCATGTCAATCCTGTTTATAGCCCCTTGTTTCTGGTTATATAGCTGGATTACCCACCGCAGGACTATTACCGCACCCTGGCGGCAGGCACTTACCTTTTCAGCGTTATGGGTGATATTCGAGTGGATCAGAAGCTGGCTGTTAACGGGCTTCCCCTGGCTATTTGCCGGTTACTCCCTGCTGGATACCCACTTTTCAGGCTGGGCACCGCTGGTTGGCACCTATGGCCTGAGCTTTTTATCAGTAACATCCAGTTGTATCATCGCCACCATAATTATCTCCAAAGGTTCCCGGCGTCTGGCACCCGCTTTAGTAAGTCTGGTACTGGCAACCCTGTGGATAGCCTCATTACCCCTGTCAAAGACACAATGGACCACTCCCACGGGAACAATGAGTTTCAGTGCTATACAGGGAAATATTCCCCAAAGCCTTAAGTGGGATCCTGACTATATTCAAAATACATTATCAACGTATCTGGAACTCACCAATAATGAGTGGAATCAGGATTTAATCATTTGGCCAGAAAACGCCATTCCCTTGCTTTACAGTCAGGCCCGTGGATTTATTCAACAACTGGAACAGGTGGCAAAGCGCCAGGGAACCAGCCTGATTACCGGGCTTCCCATTGACAGGCAAACCTCAGCCTATCCCCTGTACTACAATGGCGTTATCTCCCTTGGGCAGGGGCATGGACAGTACTTTAAACAAAAGCTGGTTCCCTTTGGTGAGTATGTTCCTCTGGAAAGCCTCCTACGTGGCTTGATTGCCTTTTTTAATCTGCCAATGTCCAGTTTCTCTGCGGGCTCTTCTGACCAGACACCTTTAATGGCAGGTAATATCGCCATAACACCCTATATTTGCTACGAGGTGGTTTATCCTGACTTTGCCGCAAAAATGGCCCGTAACAGCGGCTTGTTAATCACCATCAGCAATGACACCTGGTTTGGTAAATCTATTGGTCCTGAACAACACTTTCAAATGGCACGTATGCGCGCTCTGGAAACAGGCCGCTATTTAATCCGTGATACCAATGATGGTATCACTGCACTAATAGACGACTCTGGAAAAATTATTGAAACCATTCCACGGTTTGAAAAAGGCGTACTAAGAGGAACGGCAACAGTAATGAAGGGTAATACTCCCTTTATGGTCACCGGGTCATGGCCAGTTATGGCGTTATGTCTGCTACTACTGGGTTTGTGTTGTATTAATATTGGGAATAGGGAATAGGGAATAGGGAATAGTTGATTAGCCCATCCCTAATTTACATATGAAAGGCTCCATTCAGCCAAAAGCGGGGAGCCATCATGGTAGAAGGATAATAAAGAGAGTAAGTATCCAGGAAAAAATCACCATGAAAAATAACGAAATATATGGCGACTAGAGCACCTGTGATCACACCAACAGCAATTCGGAACAAGGAGATACCGCCTGGCAAGCTCAACACCATTGCAACGTTCTCTTTATAATGAAACCGGATGGCCACTCCGATAACCAGGATCATCAGCATTTGGCTGAGTGGAGTGGTGATTACACCACTAATCATTGAATGCAATGCCGCCGTCATCACCGAACAAAAAACAGCGACCTGCACCCATTGTTGTTTACTGGTGAGTTTTTCTGACCGGATTCTTTGTTTCATGTTTTTCTGATAAGAATAGCCACAGCATATAACGATCCAGGTTAAGCCCAATGTAGCAGGCACTCCCCACTCACAGGCCCACTGCAATAAGCTATTATGGGGAGAAGCTGGCCCGTCTGTTGTCAAGATAACAAAGTGTTGTGGGCCAAGCCCAAACACTCCATTTGACTTAATGGCCTCCCAAGCCATCAGCCATAATGAAAAACGCCCATTATCATAGCTTTCTCTATAAAAAGAGTGATCCAATGGAAGCGAATTATTAACCAGAAACGGAATTAATAGAATGAAGACTAAATAAACAGGCAGTGCCACCATAAAGGCTTTGGCATGAATCAGAGCCAAGGGGCGAATAAGCCCTCCAAATAACCAAACAGCTACTGCAAACGCCATCATCAACGCTAATGGCAAGCCCCGTGTCCCGGAAACCAGCATAAAAAAATACATAGCCACAAGAGGAAGCCAGCGAATTTTTCGTAATATTTCAGTAGAAGGTAAAGTACACAGAGGTAATAGAGCAAATAGAGGAATCAGCCAGCCCTGGGCGTGATTTAAAGCACGGGGATTAGAAAACTGATAAATCGAATAAGGCCAGGAATGTATACCGTAATCAAGATAAATTAAATACTTGAAACCATACCCCAGACTATATAACCCTATAGCCACCCCGATAAATACCAACCCGTACACCAGCTTTTTCTCATCAATATCACTGATAGAAATAGCCAGGACAGCCAGTGTTAACAGCAGATAAAGCCCCACCTCCTGCAAGCCTCGTTCAGGAAAGGAAGAGAGTAACGATGAAATAAAACCCAACACTATGACACCGCCAAACAGACCACGCAGATGCAAGGGCGTTTCAATAATACGAAAGTATAACTTTTGTCTAAAGGCACCTGAAACAAGTGGTACTATTAAAACGGCAACAAAGAATAGGGTTAGCAACAGGCGTTTTATATTAAACCCGGCAGGACTGAATGAAAAATAAAGCAGTCCGGAAAAGGAATAGCCAATAAATCCGATCAGTAAACCGGTTAAAACCTGGTAACTTTTTACCCTGACAAAGCCATCTTCTCTTTGATGGAAAGGACTTTTAGAAAAATTGGCATCCATACCCTTTTCTCCGAAAAAGTCTTTATAATATCGGCAAAATAACCCTTTTACGCCTCAAATAAAATGATCACAGAATTAAAAGATACAGTCCAGATTAATGTACGCCAGGCACTGCAGGAAGACATTGGCAGCGGCGATATTACTGCAAACCTGATTCCCTCTGCTCAACAGGAACAAGCCGGAATCATTTGTCGTGAGCAGGCGATTATTTGTGGCCGCCCCTGGTTTGATGAAGTCTTCAGACAAATTGATCCATTAATCAAGCTGGAATGGCTAGTAAAGGAAGGTGAACACGTGCAGCCCGGGCAAGAGCTGGTCAGATTGCAGGGAACCGCGCGTCACTTACTCACCGGTGAGCGATGCGCCATGAATTTCCTGCAAACGCTGTCTGGCACAGCAACCCGTTCACGCCATTTTGCAAATCTGGTGGCTGGCCATGGGGTAAAAATCCTCGACACCCGCAAAACCTTGCCGGGACTCAGACTGGCACAAAAATATGCCGTTCGCACCGGTGGCTGCCACAACCATAGAATAGGGCTTTATGATGCCTTCCTGATCAAGGAAAACCATATTGCTGCCTGTGGAGGTATCCATGAAGCGGTAGCCAAGGCCAGGCAAACGGCCCCGGGCAAAGTTATCGAAATAGAGGTAGAAACCATTGAAGAGTTTCTGGCCGCCAGAGCAGCGGGGGCAGATACCATTATGCTGGATAACTTCTCCGTAGAGTTACTAAAAGAAGCCGTGCAGCTAAACAAAAAAGACGGAGTGCCCCGGCCACTTCTTGAAGCTTCAGGTGGTATTTCAGAAACCACCCTGCCTCTGATAGCAGCCACTGGCATCGACTGCATTTCTATTGGCGCACTCACCAAGGACTGCAAGGCCGTGGATCTATCTATGCGGCTTATTGAAACATAATGCCGCACTCCTGATTTTATGGCCTCCCGGGTAGAAGAGGGTATCGCGAAAGTCAGTGTAATGGCGTTTTTTTCCTGACACCTCGAAAACACCAAAAACGCTTCGTGGTTCCAGAAAGCCTTCTACCACCATCAGAGAGCATGGCTGAATTTTTCTTCCAGGATTTTATGAACCCTTTTGGCAACAAACTCCCTAAACCAGCGGTGGGCCCTGTTATGTTCCCAATATTCCGGCCAGGCCATGTAGTATTCGATTTCAGGAACATTTCCCGGAAGCTCCTTAAATAGCATCCCCTTACTTTCTGCTTCCAAAATCTGGGCACTGGAAGAGCAGACCAGGATATTTTTTGTTGCCCTCAACATACTCAGGGCTATGGGCATATTAGGTGTCTTTACTCCAATCCGGATATCCACCCCCAGGGAGTCAAGATAATCTCCTACCAAATGGGGACAGCCCAGCCACGAACCATCCCTGATCAGAGAGTACTCTCCAAGAACCAAAGGTGTCAGCGGCCTCCTCGCACAGGGATGATCCCTGTCCACTACAGCACAGAGTCTATCCTTTACCAGGTATTCGTAGTTCAAACCCGACATAGGTTGACCAATATAACCCACCACCAGGTCAACCTCACCGGAAAGCAGTTTGGCGTTATAGGCCGAGCTGATCTGAATAAGCTCAAAACTAAGCTTTGGCGCAATGTGCCAAAGCTCTTTTAGTATATCCGGTATAACATGTTCAAGGGCAAAGTGCCCTGCGGCAATAGAAAAGGTTTTTTCTGTAATGGCAGGCTCAAACTGCTGGTTCTCAAAGATAGTACAGGCATCATTCACCACCCGGTTGACATCATCTTTCAGGGATAGCGCCTTATCAGAAAGAAATATTTTATTTCCCTGACGAACCAGAACCGGGTCATTCAGTGCTTCCCTCAACTGCGCCAAAGTCCGGCTCATGGCAGACTGTGTAACACACATCTGCCTGGCAGCCTTGGATACACTTTGCGTATCAAGCAACGCTTTCAGGCCTGGCAGTAAATTTAGATTGAGTCTATATAAATTCATTTTGGTAGCTACAACATCAGTCAGCTTGGGGAAAGTATCATTGAAAAACGGTCAGGAGCAGCTTTACAGGTACAATCCATATAACCAGATCAACATGGGGCGCCCGGCACAAATCATGATATGAAAAAACCATATAGGCTCATCACTTTCCTTCAATAAGTAACTACCCCTATACATTACTCAAGAATAAGGTACACTGGAATTGTGCTCTCAATGGCAGGTCGCGCAAAGGGAGCTTCTGCGATCTATTTTTCAGGCACTGGTGTAAGGAGGGCCCCAATGAGCCATAACAAGTACAAGAGCCTGCAGGACTTGGTAGACAGCTATATTGAATCCGGTTTATCCGCCAGAGAGTATGTGGAATGTTGCGTAGATTCCGGCGATATCAGTGCTGCTGAAGCCCTGAAATTGTTGTCAATTCTTAGAGATGCACAGTCCGTCACCTTCAAACTGGCAGAAGTGAGTGATGAGGAATTCTCCGGGCTGAAGATGACACTGGTGCGAAAAAGCGATGAAGTGGATGCAATAGGTCCCCCCCTCTTCCAAATCGCTATTGACGAAAGCCTCAACCCGGACAGAGAGGAGGTTATAGACATATTGCAAAAATTTGCCAAGGAACTGGCTGTTCTTGCTACCCGAGATGAACTTTCTGAAGCCGAAGCTGTAGATGCAGTTGATGAATCTCCGGAAGACTGGCTGAATCACCCAAACCTTATGCCTGCCAGTGACACACGCCATTAGCAGCCTTGTAAATAAAGAGATCCTGATCAGGATCAAAAAACCTGCTTTTAACATCCTCAAAAGGATAAAAAGCAGGTTTTTTTATCCCCATGGAAAATGCTTTCTGATAAACACAGTGAAACGTGAAAATACTGATAGCAATGAAGAAATAAGAACTCTTCCAGCAACCATCTGTTTATTTATTAATCAACTCTATTTAAGCTCGGAAATAGGGAACAAAACGCATTTATCCACAGGAAATTCAGAAACTTGATCAAAAAATCTGTTGAAAACATTCTACGCCAAAGCTTTCAACAGAGTAAGAAAAACCCCTTAAATCCACAGTAATAGTACCTTCTTTATTAATTTTATGTTAACAGAGGAAGACAGCTCACCATCTATATTATAAAGTTTGAGCCTTTTACCAGGGAGCTGTTGAGGTTCTCTAATAAGCACTATGGAAATCACTGAATGAAAAAAATACTCGCTCTATTTATCCTTATTTCCCACTCTCTTTTTCTTCAAGCAGCAACGCTTGACCAAGAACAACAGGATCAGGTTCGGCAATTAATCCGCCAAACACTCATGGAACATCCTGACATCATTGTCGATGCCATCAATGAACTACGAAAGCAGGAATACCAAAAGCAACTAAAAGACCAGAAAGCGGCCCTGGAGCTGAACAAAAAAGCACTATTTGAGGACAGGAACGATCCTTATCGCGGCGCAGAAAAACCAAAGCTCACTATCACCTACTTCTCCGACTTCAATTGTGGTTTCTGTAAGCGCCAGGACCCCATACTTGACACCATATTGGAGAAATTCCCGGAGGTTCGCATTGTTTACAAAGACCTCCCTATTTTAGGAGAAAGCTCCCGTGAAGCAGCAACATTAGCTCTCGCAGCCTATCAGCAAGACCCTAAAAGCTATGTAAAACTGCACAAAACAATGATGGCTAAACCTGGCAGACACGATAGTCATTCTATCGCTACCGCGTTCAAGTCCGAAAACATTGATATTGAAGTGCTAAAAAAAATGGATCACAAAAAAATCGGTCAACAACTGGATAACAATGTTCAGTTAGCAACCCAACTGGGTATTCAGGGCACTCCAGCCTTGGTATTTCCAGACCATATCCAGGGTGGCTTTACCGATGCAGAACAACTGGAGAAAATGATTAAAGAAAGACTTCAATAAATTACGCCACCCAAATAGGGTATTGGGTAAGTCCATAGGACCGGGCAAGACGGAATAAAAAGCAATATAGAGTATTACGGGCAATGCCGGCTCTTATTCACGGGCCTTAAATAGGCTTGCTCGATACCACCGGAGTGGTTGCAACTGACAAGAAGAGTAGCAAGGAAGCTATAAAAATACATACAGACCAGCCCCGACTAATAGGGGTAATCATGTGATTGATACAGAACCACTCCCTTTAAATCCAAAAAAATAGTCTATTTATAATTACAAACCAATCAAAAAAATTGGACTTATCATTCATAGGAGCAACAAAAGCAGCCTTCAAGTGATAAAAACAAATAATAAGGCACTTCTGGTAAAACAGCTTTTAAAAATCGAATAAAAATCAACCTAAAAAAATAAAGAGCTCCCCTAAAAGTAAGAGCCCTTCATTCAGATTGCTTAGCCTAACTCGGAAACGATGCAATCTTTACGATCTTTGCCTGTACGCTTCAGGTAATCAGAAAATTCGGCAGGAATACGACCGGTTGTCGCACCTTCCCAGTTTACGGCAGCACCATCATTGGTCTCATAAGTAAACATAAAACGCTGACGAGGCTTGTGCTTGCGGGTAGTTACTGTACCGGCAACAATCTCAAGGTCTTCCAAGCTCACACCCTGCTCTTTCATCTGCTGCACAATGGATTCAACAGCCTCTTTCTTGCGAGCCTGCTCTTCTTCAGCTTCCATCTGAACCAACAGCTTTTCTTCATAGATGCTTTCAATTCTATTAATCACACGCTGAAGGTCTTCCGCATGCATATCCTGAAACAGCTTGCGAACCTGAACCTTGGATTTAAGAACATCAATTGCTTCTTCAAAAATATTCATTCTTTACTAACCAGTCTTCAATAAAAAAGGGAGGTAACATTGGAAAACTTGGCAATTTAACATTGACCAGCCCCTCTGTAAACAAATAATAACGAACAAAGTTATTATCGTCACCTAAATCAATAACAAATCCAACTTTTTAATCTCTTAAATGGCTTTCATCCTTATTTTTTTACGTTCTCCTGCTAGCAAAACAGTATAAACACAGGTGCCCCTCCAGTTCCAACCCTGGCAAGTAAAAAATTATTCAGCCAGTCACAGCAAAATCAATCCACCTGATCATCCATTCTAAAAAATATCACATTAAAAAACACCATCTGTCCAGACAATAAATAATAGCTATTTAACCTCTTTTTCATTTATAAAAATTACAATACACTTAATTCATTCTTACACAACCCTCACAAACACATAAAACATCAGCAAAAAATCCAGAAACTGCATCTATGAACTGGCTTGTTTATATGATTCTTGCAAGTGATAACTCAATTTACACCGGCATCACCACCAATATAGAGAGACGCTGGAGACAACATCTTACAGGAATGGGTGGCGCAAAATACTTTAGGTCAAGAGATCCAAAGTGGTTGATTTACCTTGAACACAACCACAACCGCTCTTCAGCATTACGACGGGAGATGACCATCAAAAAAATGACAAAAGAGCAGAAGTGGCTGCAAATTGATAATAAAAATAATCAGGTTCACACACTATCCATAAACCTGCCTGTCTGGAGGGGCAACCCCCATACTTAGCTCAGCCTCATAAACAGGAAATGCCCCGAAAAACGGGGCAAAAAAATGAAACAATACCCGGATTAACCTTTAGCCGATTTATGCTGGGCCTTAGCAGATTGATCCACCAGGTTCACCTTATTCCTGGTTGTACTGGTATAAATAACCTTACCCCTGTTGGTCACCTGTACATAAATAGCATAAGTACGTTCAGGTTTTACCAGCTCAGGGGCATAAGAGATAGTAAACGGCACAGATCCCAGCACGGCATCTTTCAGCTTAATAGTTTCTACTCCAATAATTGCAGGGCGGCTATCAGCCAAACTGACATCCTGCAATCGCACTATAACTTGCGAGTCAGCTGGGAAACCGCCACTGGTAGATTCAACCCTCCCCTTGATGCTGCCAGTTTCCAGCCCATAGGTTAGCGTGTATTTTCCATCACGATCTTTTAACTCCAGCCTGTTCTTATTCATGGTCATCTGGTTAATTTTTTCAAAAGTCGCCAGATAATCCTTTTCCTCCTGCATTATAGGAGTAGGACAAGCCATCATTGTTGATCCCATAGGCGTAAAAGCAAGGCTTTTACCATCCAGCTTATAACCACCGAAATACCTGTTACAGGGTCCCTGACCACTAATCCGGCCCTGGTCAGGACTTACGGTTTTGAACTCCATTGTGACACGGGTCGAATCCACTGGCACCATGCCATTCATAGCGGTTAAAACCCAGGTTTTATCTTTAACCGCCTCAGGCTTGACCACATGCTGGCTGGTACCACATCCAACCATTAAAGATCCTGCTGTGGCTACGATTGCGGCCTGAACCAATAGTCTTTTCATTTTTCTCTCTCCAACAGCCTTACAACAATGATAACAATGCAAACAACAAACGACACTTGTAAAAACAAGCAGATCAGCGAACTGTTCCTGTCACATACCCTATAGCAAACAGCAACAGTCCCTAAGATGGTATTAAGCGGAGATACTTTTTCAAATTGAATTCTGGTGGTAAATTAAACACTGCTTTCCGGTATATCATCCGGCAAACCGACAGGAGCTACTATGACCGGAATCACATCCCCTGGAAAAACCATTCTTGAAAAAGGGTATAGCCTTGCTGAAGAGATCGCCAACGGCATTACCCACGGCCTGGGTGCACTACTTAGCGTAGCTGGCCTGACGCTGCTGGTGACCTATGCAGCCGGACAAAATGATGTCTGGCGCATTGTCAGTTTCAGCGTCTACGGTAGCACCCTGATTATACTCTTCCTAGCCTCTACCCTTTATCACAGCTTTCAGCATAGTCCCACCAAACGAGTATTCAAGTTACTTGATCACTGCGCTATCTATCTTTTGATTGCTGGCACCTATACCCCCTTTCTGCTGGTTTCCATACGAGGCACCACCGGCTGGATTCTTTTTGCCGTTATTTGGCTACTGGCGCTGCTGGGTATTACCTTCAAGTTAATGTTCAGGCATCGCTTTAAAAAACTATCCGTGGCTACCTATATTCTGATGGGCTGGCTGGTTGTCGTTGCCAGCAAAGAGCTGGCTGCCAGCCTGTCCACAGGCGGCATGACCTGGGTGGTTGCAGGAGGGTTAACCTATACCCTGGGTATTATTTTCTATATCTGGAAAAAGCTGCCCTTTAATCATGCTATCTGGCACCTGTTTGTTCTTGGCGGCAGTATCTGCCACTTCTTTGCCATTTATCTTTATGTGCTGCCTAAAGAACTCTAGTGGGTAGAGAATTGCAGGAGACGCCATTCCCTGTTTCACACCCGGCCAGATTCTGTTGACATAAAAAAACGGGAACCCTGAAAACAGGCTCCCGTTTTTTATATCAGTCAACGTAGTTTATTATTACTGATTATGACTGGTGTCTAGGCCTTCTGGAAGAAGAATGCGGACGACGATCCCTGCCACCACCATCACGACCGCCAGGACGGCCACGTCTGCGATCACCACGGCCACGGAAGCCATCATCCTGCCACGGGCGCAACCCCAGGCCCTGATTACGGATCTTCACCCCTTTCAGGCTGGTCAGCGTTGACTCATCCAGCCCTTCCGGCAGGTAAACAGAAGAACAGGTATCAAACAGGCGGATGTGACCAATATTGCTACCAGGAATTCCTCCTTCATTAGCAATGGCACCCACCAAATCCCGGGGGCTAATGCCCTGATCACGGCCAAGGTCAACCCGATAACGCACCATCCCTTCAGTGGAGCGCTCACGCCTCTCACGACCTTCCCGACGCTCACCCTCAAAACTACGGCGATCACGATCCCTGCGCTCACGACGCTGTCTGGGTTCAGGCTCTCTGGCATCCGGGAAAGGACGCTCTTTCTGAGCCATAAAGCACAATGATGCTGCGAGATCTTCAAGCTCCAGCCCCTGCTCCTGCATCAGGGAGGTAATCACTTCACGGAACTGGGTCAGTTTCTCGGAATCTTCCAGATTATTGACCACATCTTCCTTGAACTGCTTGATACGAATATCACGCACATCGCTCATGGAAGGCAGGGTCATGGCCTCAATACGCTGGCGAGTGGCCCTTTCAATAGCCCGCAGCATCCGTCTTTCACGATGGGCTGCAAACAGGATGGCAATACCCTGGCGTCCAGCGCGGCCAGTGCGGCCAATTCGGTGAACATAGGCTTCAGTGTCATAAGGAATGTCATAATTCACCACATGACTGATACGCTCTACATCCAGGCCTCGGGCAGCAACATCAGTAGCAATTAGAATATCCAGGGACCCACGCTTAAGGCGCTCAACCACCTTTTCACGAAGCCCCTGACTCATGTCACCATTCAGGGCGGCCGCAGCAAAGCCTCGCGCTTCCAGCTTTTCTGCCAGCTCAACGGTTGCCGTCTTGGTGCGCACAAAAATAATCATGCCATCAAAAGGTTCAACCTCAAGGATTCGAGTCAGGGCATCAAGCTTGTGCACACCACTAACCATCCAGACCTTCTGGGTAATCGTATCAACGGTAGCGGTCTTGGCCTTAATCTCCACATAGGCAGGATCATTCAGGTATTTGTCTGCAATTTTCCGAATAACCGGTGGCATGGTTGCCGAGAACAGCGCAACCTGACGGGATTCCGGGGTGCGCTCCATGATCCATTCAATATCATCTACGAAGCCCATACGAAGCATTTCATCAGCTTCATCGAGGACCACAGACTTGATCCCTTCCAGCTTCAGGCTACCACGGCGAATATGATCCATGATTCGACCCGGAGTACCAACCACCACATGCGCTCCGCGGTTGAGCCCACGCAGCTGCCCCCGCATATCCTGTCCACCGTAAACAGG
The DNA here is from genome assembly GCF_025643335.1 of Endozoicomonas sp. Mp262. NCBI lineage: Bacteria > Pseudomonadati > Pseudomonadota > Gammaproteobacteria > Oceanospirillales > Endozoicomonadaceae > Endozoicomonas > Endozoicomonas sp. Mp262. The sequence continues at coordinate 24,954 of NZ_CP092489.1, forward strand.
CAACACATGAAACCCGGGCATATGACGCGCATAACGCTGAAAGGCTTCAGCCACCTGGATAGCCAATTCGCGGGTCGGTGCCAGAACAAGGATTTGTGGGTCTTTCTGCTTCAGATCAACACCAGAAAGAAGAGGCAAAGCAAAAGCGGCCGTTTTTCCAGTACCGGTTTGAGCCAGTCCCAGCAGATCACGCCCCTCTAGAATACGCGGGATACTTCTTGCCTGGATAGGAGAAGGGGTTTCATAGCCAACATCCTGCACAGCCTGAATAACCGCTGGCGCCAGGGGAAGTTCTCCGAAAGAAGTGACGGTTTCTGAATCGGACATTAAATCAAGTACTCCGTTAGGAAGCTATTCATGTTCAGCGAGACTGGAACAGGCTTAATGGAATATTTCTGCTTCGGATGCAGTCATAGAACTGATCCGCTGTTTGGCACAATCATAGACACCTGTGTGCTCTCGCATACCACCCCCTACAGCTATACGGGGGATTTTTCAGGTATAACCGAGGCCCGTTCAGATTAACCGACCACTTCACCTGAATGTCCATGACTGCGTTGTGACTGCGTTAGAAAGTCTTGAGGGAACCCAAGACCCAATGCTGTGAAAGTACAGTAAAACGAAGTACCAGGACTATCGCTGAGTAAAAAGCGGGGCATTCTAGCGCTATTTTCAACCAGTAGATACTGTTTTCATCCGTGAACAGACAGGTGTTTACGACTATTTCAGCAACATCTTGCGAGACAATCACACCGGACTCTGCTCACAGACCTAGGGGGCGTTCTCAATTAGACATGTGACCAGCCAGCCGTGATGAGCGCCATGCCGCGTTGCTCACTGCTTATGTGGAACAACCACACTGCGCAGTTCGCGCCTAGCCTGGCGCTCATCACGGCTGGCTGGTCACATGTCTAATTGAGAACGCCCCCTAGGGTTTTGTTAACTTAAACACAAAAGAAGAAAATAGCACTATTTTATTGCTTAGCCCGGATGCTCAAGCAAACTGTGACGGATTCTTACCTTCAATATTGGCGTAGAACGTCTGGATTTTTTTTAGGTCTTCCTCAAAATTCCCCGTTGGGGTAAACATGGGCCCAAACCCACCCACTTTCTTTTTGAAATCAAGAAAACCCAAGGCTATAGGCACCCCAGCTCCATGGGCCACATGATAAAACCCACTTTTCCATTTTCTCACTTTACTGCGAGTGCCCTCGGGAGGAATTGCAACAACCAGCTCCGTACATTGATTATATTTATCCACAATCTGCTGAACCAGTCCATTGGCCTTCGCCCGATCCACGGGAACGCCACCCAGCCACTTCATAATGCCGCCAAAAGGCCCCGTAAATAATGTATTTTTTCCCATCCAGAACACTTTTATCCGGAAGCAAAATGCCATGGCAATGATCAGAACAAAATCCCAGTTGCTGGTATGGGGTGCTGCAATGAGTACATATTTACGCACATCAGGGATCTTGCCTTCCATCTTCCAGCCCGTAAGCCTCAAGCCAATCCGGGAGATCAGGCGAAAAAAACTGTTGACCAGCGGTGTATCAAAAATCGTATGACGCATTATTTAATTAAAGTTACTAGTAATCCGTAGCCTGTAATTATACATACTTTTTCCTTAAGCTCTGAAAACAATCACAACAACAGAAGCATTAGCACCAAAAAATACCCGAATTCACTGCAACTGATATTTAATGAAGTGCCCGGCCACAGCCTTGCAGCGTTTTACCATCCAGATAAATAGTGACCGTTGTATCAAAAACCTCCCCACTCATACTGTCACGACACTCTTTCCCCTCAATGCGGACACTCATGGCATGTTCCCCGTCATTCATCTTATAGGTTGAAGTGCGCCGGGACTGATCAACATCGGGATCAGGCGTCTTAAATAGCAACCGGGTAGTGCCATAGTCACCCACATAAACCAGGTTACCTCCCAGACTTAGCTCCAGGTACCAACCAGGCTCATTGCCAACAGCCCGGTAGTCAGCCCCCCTTAACTTCGCCTCTGCCCACACAGCCCTGGCTCGATTATTCTGGCAGTGACGAGGAGACTCTTCCTTAGCTTCCAGGGTGCCACTTTCCTCTTTTAGCCAAAACGTGTAATCGTCATTTGAAAAACGCGAGCCGCTCTCAGCTTTTTGGGGTTCCAGTCGCACTGGCCCTTCCGGTAAAAAAAGCCAGGCCTGATTCATCTGCACATGTGCCGGGTACTCATATCCTCCTGTACATTCCATAAATAGCACCCGCCCCCTCACTGACTCCCCGGAAAAGAGGCCATCATCATGGGGAGCATCTTCCTTTTGTACAGAGAATGAGCTACAGCCCACCAGCGCCATAATCCACAAAATACTCAATAACAACCGATAAGCACCACTCATCTTGATACTCTCATTTTCCTCCAGGCAACAAACTATATACGGAGTTGTCCCTAAATCAAAAGACCTTTAGCACATAGTCTAAAAATACACGGGTATCAGACATCCCCTTATAGAGCCACTTATTATCATTTTTCAGCTGACTGATTTCCTTATCCATCTTATTCCAGGCATACAATATGGTGAGTTGCAGTCCGTCCAGCTCCGGCTGTTGAAATGCATACTTTAATTCAATATTGTGCTCAGACTCTTCATACTTATCGGGAAAGATTCTGTTATCCGATGCCTCTATGTCACGCCCTTCTGTATAGGTATACCCCAGGGACAATCCTGGAACCTGATCCTTATCAAATGAATACCGAACCCCCAGCTGCCATACTTTTTCCCCGTTATGATCAAAGCCTGACAGCTGTCTTTTGGTCCAATAATCAAAATCATCAAAATCATTTCCGGCATCATAAGCCAGGTGCCCGTCAAAAAAACCCAGCCCGCCTTTTTTTTCAGCCTTAACCTGCGTGAATGAAGCCAGTATTGCCAAACCATCCATGGTTAACTTCGTATTCACGTTATACAAATGAGCGTCTTTATCAAAGCCACCATATGTGACAGCTCCACCCCACCATTTATCACCATTTTCCCGGCCTTGATAAAAATGGCCGTCCAGGAGTAATGTGCTGGTTTCAGACAAATCAAATGTATAGTCAATCCGGGCAAAATATAATTGCAGGTAAGACTCACTCGCTGCGTAAGCAAGATGTCCTCCCAACCCCAAGTCACTTTTATAACCACCGCCCACAGTGTAAATGGAATTGATGACTTCATGCTTACCATAACGTCCACCTTTACCCGGCTGCTGGCTGGTAAAATTTTCCATTTTGTCCCAGTTATACAAGGAAACTTTATCCGCCCACGCCCCATATAAGTGAACGTTACTGATTTGAGCCTCAGCTAAAACACCTTGAAAACTCGTTGGAGTCAGGCGGTGATAGGTTTGCAGCAGCGGCTTTTCAATAGGTATCCAGCCTCCCACGAGACGCATATCCCACCTTTCATCAGCCAGGTAGGCATTAATATTTGCCAGACCCAGTTTCCCATAGCTTTCCTGCTTAGCCAGGTAGCGCTGGTGTTCAGCATCATAATGAGGCGCATCCTCCTTAAGGATTGTTGTCCCATACCGGTCATTCTCGCCATTCAACTTAAGCCCACCATAAAGGGAAAAATCAAAGCCCACCCCCATAGACTCACTGCCCCATGTGGCCGATTCAAAGTTAATAGCCATGCCTTGCCCCCAGGCCTTCTGCCTGTCATGGGTTTTTACAACCCTCTGGGGCATTTCATCATATTGCGGCGTGTAATCTTTAAGCTGCCGGTATTGATAATAATTACGCAGGCTTATTGATAAATGATGGTCTTCCCTTTCAAAAGGGCCATTCATTGCTGCCTGTACCTGGAAATAAAGTGTCAAACCCGCCAAAAGGACAATGGCTCTCGAGAGATAATAAAAAGCGTACTTCATCTTTCACACTCGCATGCCCAGAAATACCCGGCTAATTGACGTTTATATAATTCGGGGGGTTATTCAAAGCTATTTGTCATAAACTGTTATTCAGTAAAACACTGATCTCCATTTTTTCAATAGCGCTCCCGGCAAAAAAATACGGGGATACTTATGGGTTCCACTTAGCTAAAATTCGACGGTTCTAACATAAAAATAGAGTGGTACCCATATGAGCAACCGCACATTACAAATGACCGAATCACTGTATGACTACATCCTGGAAACAGGCATTAGAGAATCCAGACTCTTGCAGCAATTAAGGGAAAAGACCCACCAGCGCCCTGATGCAGTCATGCAAATTGCACCGGAACAGGGGCAATTAATGAATTTACTGGTCAAGCTGACAAATGCCAAAAAAATTATAGAAATAGGGGTATTTACCGGATACAGCTCATTAGCCATGGCTACCGCCCTGCCCTCAGAAGGTTATATCCTTGCCTGTGATATCAATGAAGAAACCACCACCATCGCACGCAACTTCTGGAAGCAGGCTGAAGTGGCTGACAAAATAAACCTTCAACTAGGCCCGGCTCTTGAGACATTAAAACAGGCCCTGGCAGATAATCAGCAGGAAAGCTTTGACCTTGCCTTTATTGATGCCGATAAAACACCCTATGACCAATACTACGAATACAGCCTAAAGCTACTTCGGCAAGGCGGTCTGATAATCCTTGATAACACCTTACAAAGTGGCAGGGTTGCAGATAGCAAGTACCATGATGAAGATACTGAAGCATTGAAACAGTTGAACCTGAAAATAAAACACGATGAACGGGTGGATATGGTTCTATTACCCATTGCAGATGGCATTACTTTGGTACGGAAACGTTGACATCCTCCCCCACCTAATTTCGGTGGGGGATTCCCGTTAGTCACCTAACAGGCTTTCTGTTTCACGATTCGCTGCTCAAGGAACAAGCTTGGTTATCGCGTAAACGTTCCACAGTGGGAACTTTTACGGTGACGAGCCAACCTATGTTCCCCAAGTCTCACACGAACTCCGCAGACTCACCCCCCCAGCTGGGCTAAATTATAAGTGCCTCCCGTCACGCCCTCCTCCAGAAAGTGACCATCCTTTTTCAAGGCCAGCGACTGTTTAATTCGTACAACCAGCGCCTCTTGCTGGCTATCACTCTGCAATAAATCTCTCAGATCAATACCTGACTCGGAAAAAAGACAGAGCTGCAATTTACCCATAGAGGATACACGCAGTCTGTTGCAGTCATTACAGAAATCCCTGGCATAGGGCATAATCAGACCAATACGCCCCTGGTAGTCACTATGACAGTACTCCTGGGCCGGGCCGGCATCCCTTGGGCGGGCAACACGAATCCAGCCAAGTTCAAGTAGCTTTTTCCTGATAAGCCCACCTGAAATGTGGTGTTTATTAAAGAATGAGTGATTATCCCCCGTTTCCATCAACTCAATAAAACGAATGGTCACAGGCCGCCCCCTGACCCACTCCAGAAAAGCCGTCAATTCACTATCGTTTAAGCCCTTTAACAATACGGCATTCACTTTGATGGACGTCAAACCGTGCGCAAAGGCCTTATTAATACCCGCCATAATTTCTTGCAATCGATTATGACCGGTAATTAACCGGAACGATTCCGGGTTGAGGCTATCCACGCTTAGATTAATGGCATCAATACCCGCATCCAGCCAGGATATAACCCGCTGGTCCATTTTATAACCATTGGTTGTCATGGCCACTTTGCGGATACCCGGTATCCCCTTGATCACTGAAACAATAGTGTTGAAATCAGCTCTCAAGGTGGGTTCCCCCCCAGTGATCCTTACTTTTTCCACCCCCAGTCGGGAAAAAGCTGAAATAAGCCGTCTTATTTCATCAAGCCTCAGAGAATCCCTATGACTATGGCTGGTACAGCCATCAGGTAAACAGTAGTTACAGCGAAAGTTACATAAATCCGTAACCGACAGTCGCAGGTACGGAAACTTTCGCCCCAAATGATCTTGTAACGGTTGCATAGAACACCTTTCCAAATGCGGGAGGCTATCAGGTTTCCCTGACAACCCGGTGGCATTGGTACTGTATTGTTGTGAAGACTGTCGAAGTGCATTAACCCCATCCATTGGTACTTCATCAAACTCAGCACCCAGGACAAACAAAGGAGGTATGCTCTTTAACACTTAACCGCACTAGTACCTGCCACGGCTTTTGGCTCATGCCGGTTTTCCCCGGTTTAGCAGCCAAAGCTCGGCGCTCGCGTAATATCAGAAAATTAAAAAAGGCTATCGTAGCGGCATGCTGCGCTAAATACCATGAGGCTATATACCAATAACCCTTACTTATCCATAGAAAATTACGGGATCAGTGGTAGAATTCCGGGTTTTCAGTTCCAGTCACTACCATCATGCCCACACCTCCCGTCATAGGTTTTGCTGCATATAGCGGTACCGGAAAAACAACATTACTTGAAAAAGTGATTCCGGTTCTTTCCAAAAAAGGCTTGAACATCGGATTAATTAAAGCCTCCCATCACAGAATTGACCTGGATAAGCCGGGCAAGGATAGCTATCGCCTCCGTCAGGCCGGTGCCAGCCAGCTACTTCTTAGCACCCCGGATCACTCCATTTGCTTTACCCGGCAAAAGTCTGCGGAAAAGGAACCTGAGCTGGAGGAACAGCTCCGGCTCATGAATCATGATGAGATTGATTTAATCATCGTAGAAGGTTTCAGGGATGCCGCCATCCCAAAAATTGAGTTGCACCGGCAAGCGGTGGACAAACCTTTTCTCTTTAAAAGTGACACCAATATTATCGCCATTGCCACTGACCAGCTTGTCAGTGAGGCTCCAGCCAAACTCATTCAGCTTGATATCAACATGCCTGAAGCCGTGGCCGATTTTATCATCCATTTCATCCGGGACTAAACAAGGCAAAGCCATTATGAAAGACTGCTGTTCTACCCCTGGGCTGCTTCCTATAGAGCAAGCGCTTGAGATACTGAAAAACCAGATACAGCCTATTGCCGAAACCACTCGAGTATCCCTGGAGCAAAGCCTGGGTCGAATTCTGGCAGCGGACATCATTGCTCCATTCAACATCCCTCCTCACAACAATTCAGCAATGGACGGCTATGCCCTGAAACTCAGTGATACAGAAACAAAAAACCTGTTACCTCTGGCAGGAAAAGCTTTTGCGGGTCACCCTTTCAAGGGCACATTGCCAGAGGGGCACTGTATCAGAATCATGACCGGAGCCTGTATTCCCCAAGGGGCGGATACCGTGATCATGCAGGAGCATACCGAACAAAAAGAAACCGGCATTCTTTTCAATAGGCTCCCACAAAAAGCAGGAAACAACATCCGCAAGGCAGGAGAGGATATCAGTGAGGGCACCCGGGTTTTTACCAAAGGACATAAAATCAAGGCTCAGGATATCGGGTTACTGGCCTCACTGGGAATAGCCCACCTTTGCGTCTACAGAGCTGTCAGAGTGGCCCTGTTTTCTACCGGTGACGAACTTAAGGCACCGGGAGAAATACTACGCCCCGGCGATATATACGACAGCAACCGTTTTGCAGTTAAAGCCATGCTGCAAAAATTAGGCGTGGAAATTATTGATCTTGGCTGTATTCCGGATGATCCCAAAAAAATCAGGGAAACCTTTCTATCTGCTAATGAACAGGCTGATGCCGTGATCTCATCCGGTGGTGTTTCAGTGGGAGAAGCGGATTACACGAAAGACATTCTTAATGAACTGGGTAAGACCACCTTCTGGAAGCTGGCCATCAAACCGGGTAAACCCTTTGCCTTTGGCCAACTGCCTGATAGCTACTTCTTCGGATTACCCGGTAATCCCGTATCAGCCCTGGTTACTTTCCAGCAGTTAGCGGCACCCGCCCTGAGATACATGATGAACTGCCATCAACATTCCCCTCTGGAATTCAGTGCAACCTGCACTTCACCACTAAAGAAAGCACCTGGTCGTAAAGAGTTTCAACGAGGCACCCTCACCATTGACCACAACGGTTACGTAAAAGTCGAAACCACAGGTGGACAGGGTTCGGGAATCCTCCGTTCCATGAGTATGGCAGACTGTTATATCGTTCTCCCAAAAGATCAGGGAGGGGTTGAAGCCGGCGAGCCTGTCAACGTACAACTGTTCGACGAACTTTTACTCTGAATTCAAGTCGCACCCCTAACACTGGTTTTCTTTCTAACCAGGGCTAAGGGTGTGCCTTTTTGCTGGTAACAGTCCTGCTCTCAATACGCGAATACAGTTTCTGTTTACGGAAGCATAAGCCAGTTATTTCAGAAATATTACGCGCTGTAATATTTCTGTCACAAAAGGCCGATATGTTCGCCAACATTCATAGTAACAGCACCAAGGTGCAATCGATGTCACAAATGACTGCATCCTCCAGTTCAGCTACCAGCTTCAAGAAAATGACCACCCGTCATTATGGCCGAATCTGGTTAAGGGTAATCCTCTGGATTTATGCCCTTTTAGTAGCCGTAAGCGTGGTTGGCTCCGGCTTCAAGCTAGCCGCTGGCGGAGGAGACGCTGCTGCCGAGTTATTCAGCTTTGCCAATAACGCCGTTATGGGCCTGATTGCGGGCACACTGGCCACTGCACTGGTTCAATCATCCAGTACCGTCACTTCCGTTATCGTGGGTCTTGTGGCTGGCGGATTACCGGTGCAAATGGCCATTCCCATGATTATGGGTGCCAACATTGGTACCACTATTACTAATACACTGGTAAGTCTCGGTCATATCGGCTGCGACAAAGAGTTCAAACGGGCATTTTCCGCATCTACAGTACATGACTTCTTTAACTATCTCGCAGTATTACTGATTCTACCTCTTGAGATGACAACAGGGTTCCTGTCCAAGGCATCATCCCACCTGGCAGAAATGTTGGTTGGTGGTCATAGCGTATCCATGACCAGCCTTAATTTTGTCAAACCCCTAACCTCTCCGGCAGTAGACATCATCCAGGGTTTTGCAAAACTGCTCCCTAATACCACACTGGGTGGTGTTGCCATGATTACCATGGGTATTTTCCTGATCTTTGCCTCTGTGGTTCGACTGGGTAAGCTATTGAAAAAAGTTATGGTTGGCCGTGCCAGGGATGTACTGCATAAATCCATTGGCCGTGGTCCTCTCAGCGGTATTGCATCCGGTGCGGTGATGACTATTATGGTGCAATCTTCCTCTACCACAACCAGTCTGATGGTTCCTATGGTGGGTAGCGGTATCTTCTCTGTACGACAGATGTATCCCTTTACCCTGGGTGCCAATATTGGAACCACCATTACCGCATTACTGGCAGCAACGGCTATTACAGGCCCCGCTGCACTGCCGGCACTGACCATTGCATTTGTACACTTCTTCTTTAATGTACTGGCGGTGGTAGTCATTTATGGCATCAAATGGTTACGTGAGATCCCACTAATGGCTGCTGAAAAGCTGGCCGATATGGCAAGTAAGAAACGCATTTATGCATTTGCCTATCTTGCTCTGGCCTTTTTTATTTTGCCAGGACTGGTTATCCTGTTTACCCGGTAAGATAAATCCTATTAAAAAACCCGGCATTTGCCGGGTTTTTTATTTGAACCAGTGATTACCCCATGCCATTAAACGCCCTCACCAACAACCGGAACTCCCTGCTTATAATGGCAATCTTCATGCTGATGCCCATTCTTTGCAGCTCAATGGTGATCAGCCTGCTTATTGAAAAAGAACACTTTTTCCAGTCGCTATCCGGCAATCAATGGCTCCCTATTTGCCTGATATCCAGTATCACCATGACTCTGGCAATCACTCCAACCACCCTGATCGCCATTGCCTGTGGCTATTTTATCGGCTGGGCAGCCATACCCTATGTGCTACCTGCCTACCTTATCGCTTCAGCTATGGGCTATGGCCTTGGGCGTGTGCTGGATGGCGGCAGAATAATGAAAAGCCTTAAGCAATATCCCAAAGCGAATGCCTTCTCTCAAAGTTTGTGCCGTAGCCAGTGGCAATTAATGGTTATGGCCCGACTTTCTCCCGTACTGCCCTTCTCTTTTGTTAATTTGCTATTACCTTCTTTGAATATTCGCTTCTCAGTCTTCTTATTCGCCGGCTTTATCGGTATGCTTCCCCGGACGCTATTTTCCATCTGGCTGGGATTGCAGGCCCGGGATCTGTTACAGCTACTGCAAACACCAAACCAGGACTGGGGAACCCTTTCTGTCCCTGCTATATTAGCGATTATTTCAACCGCAGGTATAATACACCTGATTCAAAAATCAATAAGCAAAGCAGTAATGGGTATAACAGGCAATTCAGGATAAAATCCAATTCTCAAGCAAAAGGCAGGAAGAATTATAATGAAAACGCTGGAACACTGGTTGAAGGAATACGGAGAGAGCCATCAACATCCCACCAATAAATTAATTCATTGGGTCTGTATTCCACTAATTACTTTTTCGGTACTGGGATTGCTATGGAGTTTACACTGGGGGCTAACGGCAGCTGTCATAGTTATGGCATTACTGTTTTATATTCGCCTTTCCATCAAACTGGCTATGACCATGCTAACCTTGGCAGCACTAATGCTAGCGACTATCAGCGCACTTCAACCAATAATACTGCCGGTATCCCTGGGAATCTTTATTATTGCCTGGATTTTCCAGTTTATTGGCCATCACATTGAAGGTAAGAAACCCTCTTTTTTCAAGGACCTACAGTTTTTATTTATTGGCCCACTGTGGCTATTGGCATTTTTATTCAGGCAATTTCGGATGCGCTATTAACAAGGCTTACAGTGCCGCTAAATGTTAATCACTCCCATTCATTCTCATCATCCTCAACACCGTTTTTGTCACTTTTTATTGGCGGCGCTGGAATCATATTACTTACTTTCCCAAAACCCCCCGAAAGACCTGACTGACTCATCTTATCGCCTTCTATTTTCTCGGCATCGAATCTTTTTAGCCTCTCAGCATCATTTTCCTCAAGTTCCTCCCTCTTTTTCTGTCCCACTTTTCTAATTTCTTCTAACACGTTTTTTCTTGCCTTTAAATGTTCAGGATCCTGTGTTTCACTATCCCTGCCCTTAGTTGCATGTATTTTTGGTTCCTCTGGCGGAGGAGGTGCTGGAGGTGCTGGAGGCGGTGGTGGAACCCTCCCATCACCCCCAAACCGAGTTGTAGAATCCAATCCTTCCATCTGTGTGCCAGGCTCTGCTGGCAAAGGTGGATGTCCTGAGTTCAAAGCCTGAGACGCCGAAGGCGCCGCTTCTGAAGGTGGTGGTGGTGGTGGCGCTGAAGGTCGCGGGGGAGGGGGCGGAGCCTTGCGACCAGGTCTTTTACGAGCCGGTTTTGGTGATAGTCCAGTAGATGAGTCTAACGAATCATTCGATACGCTTTTTGTCCTGGATGCCCCTAAAGGCAGTGGAGTACTATCCAATGTTCCAGAATCCAGACTTAGTTCTGACATACTTCTTGATAGCGCTGACTGCCGAGCCAGGACATCCAATATAACTTCACCCCTATTCCTGATAGATTGATATCCCGCCGGGATTCCATGCCAATCAGCTTTCTCAAGATGCGCCAGAAGGTTATTAACTGTTGTTTGATCCTCTCTCGAACAAAATTTCATCACCCTTGCTGACATTTCATAAGGATCCAGCCCCTTTCCCACTCTCAAAAGCTGACTAAACAACTTTACTTCCCTGGGCGGGAGATGATCATAGCCCAAGGCTTCAAGAAGCTTTCTTCCATCAACTATTTCACCGGCCCTTTTTTCAGTACCCCCTACGAGTTCCCGAAGCTCTGCACGCCTGACCTCTTCCTTTTTGGAGCATTTATCAATAATACTCGTTAAAGTAGTTTCTATCTCTTGTGTTTTATTAACCAGATATTCCTCAACACTGGCAGAGGATGAATTCATGGCGCCATGAAACCTGTTTACATCTTTCTCAGCTTGACGCAGGACATCTTCAGCCGCTTTCATAGCCACTCGCCTTAAGTGAGTACCCACTCTTAAAAGATCAACCCTTTCGCCAAGCAGCTTGGGTTCTACCTTAGCAACAATTCGCTTAATTTCTTTAAGATCTGAAGCTGAAAATGGTTCTCCTGATTCCATTCTCTTAACGTACTCCAGTGTTTTTTCTTTAAGTTGCTCTATATCTTTGGGAACAGTGAACTCCCGAAACCTGGCTTGACTAGTCTTCAAATGGCTTGCTTCAGTTAAAACCTGCACCATAAAACCGCCACAATGTCTTGCAGGCACTGGTAGCTTCATCCAATCAATTGGCCCCATTTCTTTAAACCTGCGAGAAAGACCATCCACTGTCTTTTGGTCGAACTGTTTGCAGATCCGATGAAACACTCCTGTATATGAATCCTTTCCCTGGAGTTCACGACCCACTTTCATCAATTGATCATATAATTTCATTTGGTCTGGAGGCATCGTTGCACGCTCAACAGCCTCATCAATCTGGCGTCTATGCATAAGCGGCTTCATTCTATTCTTAAAGCTGCCATTCATATCTATATTTTCACTTTGCCTTTTATCTTTTTGCTTAGAACAAGACTCTATAACATTACTTAGAACAGAATAAACATCATCACTTTCCTGTTCGATAACAGACTGCATGACTTGAACTGAAGAATTTGATGGCTTATGCCAATGCACCAGGTCAGCTGCTACTCTGTCCAAATGCTGCTCACTAGCCTTTGTTGCTGCTCGCCTAATGCAGTTTCCTGCACTATGGAGTGTAGACACTTTAACAGTATGCAGAAGTTTTGGATTAACTTGTTTACAGGCCTCCACTGTAGACCCCATATCTTTTAAATCAGCAGATGAAAGCCTCATTTTTTCATCAACCTTAAATTTCAGGTCAGCCGCCTGCTTTCTTACACTTTCCTTAAAACAGCTTTTAAATTTCTTATTTAGTCTTTTCGTATGTTTTTCATCACAACCCAAAGACTCGGATTTGTTATCAAAAAAGTCCTTGCCATCTTTTAAAGCAACCGGACTATCTACCTGCTCCATAAAGGTCTGATAAAATCGCAAAAACTTAGTCTTGGCACCCGAACTATTTGTATCTGCGTCCACCAATAGCTGAAATTTATCATTCAAAGCTCTATGACCGTTTTCCCTGCTTATTTTATAGGCCTCACTAATATCTTCAGCGAGCGCCAAATAATCAGGCTCTGCACCATATGACTCATCCCAGTTAACACTCATACTACTTGCTGTACTGGAAATAGATAAACGACTGGCCTCACTGGAAGTACTTAGCCTTCTTTCACGGAGACGTGAACCATCATTCCGCTCCCCAAAAGAAGTTTGCTGCCTTGTATTATCCACCTGGGTCGATGAGTGTTCCTGCTGCTCAGAATCTCCACCTACAGCATTAATATCTGTATAGGGAGCCCCCTGAATATGATTATTTATGCCATTTCCACCACTCATAGTTACCACTCCTTAGCCTGTTAAAGTTGGTGCAATGTGCCTGCCAACTTCCCTGATCATCTTTATGTCTCAAGTACTTCCATATTTAAAACTTTAGTCTATTCCACAGAACTCCCCTGACCGGAGCATAGGAATTTTCCTCAGAAGCCGTAAAATTTGCAAAAAGCCTGCTTTTCAAACTGTTTTTTGCCCCTATTCCGTCAAAAAATCGGCATTCTAAAAATTTCACTAACAAAAAAACCCCGCAGAGCGGGGTTCCGAAGTCGGATAAAGGGAGTATATCTGTTGATGCCTGGCCGGCATCAAGAATCAATGCTGCAGATTAACTGAGCCACTTACCACCAGGCTTCCATTTGGACACCGAAGGTGAAGCCACTGGTTTCGTCTGCAAAAGCAGCGCCACCCACTTGTCCTTTAGAGTCATCATTCCACTTGGCATAGGTGCCGAACACCCGGATTTGTGGACGTGCCCAGTAACCTCGGCCAGCAGACCACTGTTGAGCAATGGTAATTTTACCAACCTTAGAGTCTTTATTATTGCCAATGCCATTCTTAACGTGGTCATAGCCCAACTCAACCGCTGTGCTCATGATGTCATTCCAGAAGTAAACGGGACGTACACCTACGCTAAACCATTTTTCATCATTCTTATTAGAATCTTTAAATGACATATGGCTATACAATGCCTGATACTGCATTTCGACATCTTCACCCAAGCCAACTACACCATGGTCAATAATTCTATAAAGCTTATTACCATCTAAGTTATCAGAGGACAAAGCGGAAATTCCTTTACCATCAGTTCCTACTCCAGCTTTTGTCATTGCATCAGTTGCATACTGCACAACAAACTTATTGAATCCACCGAAGAGATTACTTTGGGTATGTTCGAGAGTAAGCATATAGCCATTCTCATCCATTTCATCCGTAGATAACCCTTTAATATCGGTTACAGGTTTAGCTGAACCATCAGAGTTATATCCTCCATGAGCATAACCTCCTTCAAAGTCACTGGAAGGTCTACCAAACGCATAATCAAGACCAACTGTTAAAGCACCATCAGTATTTGTCTTAATATTTTCAAATCGCAGATCCACAATATTTTGATCTAGCTTATATTCCTGCTGATTCTCTTTGTTAAGGGCATTATCTTTAGATTTATAATAATTTATTGTTTGAGAGCTTTTTACCCAAGCCAAACTCATGTTAGCAAAAGTAACATCAATCCCTTCAATACCTGCACCTGGGCCAGACATATTCCAGTAATAGAAATCAGACATATGAATATCATGACGCTTGTAGAAACGCTTACCAGCCCAGAGTGTTGCTTCAGGAGCAAACTCTAAAACACCTTTGCCTTTAACGTTAAACTCTCGAAACGCTGGATCAGTACCTTCCCAGTCAGATGCCTGGTCAACACTAAAGGCCATATTACTGTCTAAATAAAAGGATTGTTCGCCATTATTGAATAATTCAGAGCCTAATTTGATTTCACCATAGGTCTCTGCTTCGTTACCCAGACGGTACTTGGAACCAGCACCTACTGCCTGAAATGCCTCTTGATCCCCACCACTGGTGGCAGCACCAATACCAGAGCGCACATAGCCATGAAAGTCAACAGTTGCCGCCATGGCAGAAGATGCCATCACGGCTGCCGCAACGGCACCTGCCAACGGAAGTTTTTTCAGTACTTGTCGGGATAACTGACTCATAATTCCTGAACTCCTTACGATCTCCGGGCATAAAAACTCCCTGCTGCTTATTTTCAATTAATAAAGCACCTGGACTTTTTACTTTGTGGTACGGCGAAGTCAGATTACCCTTTCAAGGGCATTCTCTATCAAAACGACATACAACTGCTGGAGTGCTGGTTTACCCTGGTGAGATCAATGTTTTTTCTATAGCAATACCCTTTGCAGGCAAAAAAAGACCTTAAATCAGTTCAGGCTACAAAAAGAGTATTAACTGTTTGCTGCATTGGGCGTGATAATAAATGATTGGATTTCTTACTTTCTGATGTAGATCAACGTGTAAGCGTTTACAGAAGCATTACAGTTAATTTACTACAAAACACCTTAAACAAAATAGGCCACCAATCATTCAGATATCGGTTTCTACCGATCAACTCGATAGATTCCGGTCTTTTTATAAATTCTACTGAATCTGCTGCCATTTACGCTGACTAACAAAAATGCAAAAACATGTGTCAATATGCAATCAATAAACATCCAGCCCTGATGCTTTAAAATAGGCAAACACCTGCCGCCCCTCTTGCAAAGACAACTCACCCAGTGATTTTTTAGTGATAACAGACAATAACCGCTGCTTCTTTAATTTCAGAATTAACAGACAATGGTGCAGCCCTTGATTGCGTATTTGCTCAACCGTTACCAGCAAACGGTTCTGAATGCTGGTTTCCACCCTGCCATTCAGGCAAACACTGACTTCCTGCGCAGGCAAAACAACACGCACATGGCCGCCCACATCATTGTCTATTTGATTAATCCACAGGGTCTGACTGCAAACATCCAGCTCTGTCAGAGAGTGCTCGGGACAGTGACGAACCACCTTTCCCTCAAGCATTGCCAGCGCCGCCCTGTCATCACTGAATGCATGCTGCATTATCAGTGTCCGACACCGCCCCCGGTTAGTCACCTGCCCCCGGTTCAGCATCAGTAAACTATCGGCCAGTCGTGCCACTTCCTCATGGGCATGACTCACCATAATAATAGGTATCTGAAAGTGCTGATGCACATTTCGCAACAACGGCAGTATTTCCGTTTTAGCCTGCCAGTCCAGAGATGCCAGGGGTTCATCCATAAGTAAAACAGAAGGGGCATTTAGCAGCGCCCTGGCAATGGCAACCCTTTGTTTCTCCCCACCGGATAGCTTTTCTATTGAACGGGCTAACAGTGGCTCAACAGCCAATTGCTGAATAACATCATTTAAAGCAGGTACGTTTAATGTGGGTCGCGCTCTCTTTTCGGCAAAACGAAGATTGCCCATCACATCCAGGTGAGTAAACAGGCGGGCATCCTGAAATATATAACCGATCCTTCGCTTTTCAGGTGGCATCCAGCTCCCGGAGTCGGAATCCTGCCAGACCTGCCCTCGAAAACAAACACTGCCAAGGGCTTGTCTCTCAAGACCGGCCAGGCAGCGCAGCAACGATGTTTTTCCGCAACCCGACGGCCCCATAATCGCCCAAATACCGGATAAATTCAGCGTCTCCTGCACTCTTAATACAAAGCGATCCCTTGCCAGGGAAATATCCAGCTCAAGCATGTTTTTTCCGCTTTCCCCGATTATCAATACTGTAAATAACCACCAGCAATAGCATGGCGAACAGCAGCAACCCTCCGGCAATGCCATGGGCTTGCGCAAATTGCTGGGTCTCTACCGCATCAAACAGGGCAATGGACAACACTTGTGTTTCGCCCGGGATATTGCCACCAATCATCAGAACCACACCAAACTCACCCACGGTATGGGCAAAACCCATACAGGCTGCCAGCAAAATAGCCCGGCGCGCAGAAGGTAAAACCACGGTAAAAAAACGATCCAGGGGCCCCGCGCCCAGCATAGCGGCAGCCTCCAGCAGCCCGGAATCCAATTCCTCAAAAGCCCTTTGCAACGGTTGCACCACAAAGGGCAAGGAATAAATCACCGAGGCAACCACCAGTCCCGTGAAGCTAAATGCCAAGGTAGACCCGGTGAGCTGTAACCAGAATTCCCCCAGAGGGTTTCTAGGGGAAAAAAGCACCAGCAGATAAAACCCAAGCACTGTTGGTGGCAAAATCAGGGGCAAACCAATCAGGGCTTCCAGCACCGGTTTAAGACACCCTCCCCAGGAACCTCTCAGATTGGCAAGCCACCATGCCAGAGGCGCTGCCAATAGCAGTAAAATAAATGTTGTGACTAGTGCCAGCTTAAGGGTCAGCCAAATTGCTGCTGGTAGCATTTACCCTTTTCCCCTGGAACTGCTTTTCAAATGGCTGTAACCATGACTTTCAATATACTTCTGGCTGCTTTCCGACAGGATAAACTCAGCAAACTGTTTAGCCAGAGTGGTCTCACCACCTTGCTTTAGCACCACCAGTTCCTGCCGGATAGGCTGGTAAAGGTTCGCAGGAATAAAACTGACTTTTGCTCCCTGCCTATCCACCAGTTGAGACCAGGCCACCATACCCGTGGGAGCAGCACCACTTTCAACAAACTGCCAGGTCTGCTGAATATTGCTCCCCCTTACCAGCCGGGGCTGAAAGGTGTCCCATAGCCCCAGTTTTTCAAACACCTGTTGGGCAGCCTGCCCATAGGGGGCTGTCGCCGGGTTAGCTATGGCTAAACGACCCTTCCAGTCTTTTAGATCATTAATAGTCAGGGGTTGATCAGCCGACGGAGTCCAGAGCACCAGACAACCATAGGCATAAGGCTGTCTACTACCTTCCACCACCCGCTTTTCTTTTTCCAGCATTTCCGGACGACGAGTGTCGGCAGAAAGAAATAAATCAAACGGTGCACCCTGGGTAATCTGGTTATAAAGCACACCAGAGGAAGCGGAAGAAACGAGAATTTCAGGCGGTTCACTGTTTGGCTTTTTCTCTTTATCAACAAACTGCCGGGTGTACTGATCAGCCAATGATTGCAGCACTGTCTTAAAATTAGCCGCCACAGCAACCCTGATTTTAGGTACATCCGCTTTTGCCGTGAGAGTCAGCACGCAAAGAAACAGCGTAACTAACCGCCTAATCATCACCGTTTTCCCCCGACTGCCAGCGTGTAGCCGCTTCCTGATCCTGATCGCGAGCATCTAACCAGCGATCCCCTTCCGGCGTTGTTTCCTTCTTCCAGAAAGGAGCCCGGATCTTCAGGTAATCCATAATAAATTCACAGCCGGCAAAGGCAGCCTTTCGATGAGCGCTGGCAACACCCACAAAAACAATCCGGTCACCCGTGGACAACTGACCAATGCGATGGATAATCCGAACCTTATTGATTGGCCAGCGTTCACAGGCCTCATCAATAATCTGCTGTAATGCGCTTTCAGTCATTCCCGGATAATGCTCAAGGAATAACCCGCCAACCTTTTCGCCCAGATTCATATCCCGAACCAGGCCGGTAAAGGTAACAACCGCGCCTGCGCTTTTATCTTCACTCAGCAGTGCCTGCTCAACACCCGGATCAAAATCGTCAGCCTGAATAGAGATCAATAGTCTAGCCCCCTGTCACCGGAGGGAAAAAGGCCACCTCATCCCCTTCCTTTATCTTGCGGTCAGACCGGGTCATCACCTGATTCACGGCCACCAGCCCACGCCGGTTCAACATCACATCCCGCCATAACTCACCGCGTTCGGAAAGCTTGCTGCGAAGCATGGATACGGTTTCAGGGTATTCCCCGGATGCCAGCTCCAGTCGTTCACAACCCAGTTTTTCCCGGTAACTGGCAAAAAATAGAACAGTAATCATAAGTTACTACCTGCCATCGTCCACTGCCTGATAGTGACCACTGCGGCCACCGCTTTTCTCCAGCACCCTGATTCCTTCGATGCTCATGGTCTTATCAACCGCTTTGCACATATCATATATGGTCAGTGCTGCAACAGAAGCTGCGGTCAGTGCCTCAATTTCAACTCCGGTCTTGCCACTTAAGCGACAACAGGTTTCTATACGAATACGGTTTTTATCTTTTTCCAGCTGAAATTCAACCCCGATAAAGTTCAGCATCAGGGGATGGCAAAGAGGCACCAGATGACTGCACTGCTTGGCTGCCTGAATACCGGCAATACGGGCCACTGCCAGCACATCACCTTTTTTCAGGCCATTTTCCGCTACCAGCGCCAGGGTTTCCGGATTCATGGTGATATAACCTTCGGCTTTGGCTTCGCGCCGGGTGATATCCTTTTCACCAACATCAACCATGCTGGCACGACCCTGGTCATCAGTATGAGTGAGCATTGACATAGACCTCAGACCTTTTTCAGCTGCTCAACAAAATTACAGGGGCGATGGCGACTATCCAGCTGCTGTCGGATAATGCCATCCCAGGCGGTGTTACAGGCATTATTGGAACCGGGCATGACAAATACGATAGTACCATTCGCCAGTCCGGCCACCGCACGGGATTGAATGGTTGAAGTGCCTATCTGCTCAAAAGAGAGTTGCCTGAATAACTCACCATAACCATCAACCACCTTATCAAATAAAGGAAGAACCGCTTCGGGGGTGCTGTCCCTGCCAGAAAATCCTGTTCCTCCCGTAATCAGGACAGCCTGGGTATTCTTAGAGGCTATCCAGCGGGATAATACTTCCCGGATTTTATAAATATCATCTTTCACGATGCATTTGTCTGACAGACGGTGTCCCTCGGCTTTCAATTTTTCTACTAATAGGTGACCAGAGGTGTCAGTTTCTTCACTACGGGTATCGGATACAGTGAGAACCGCAATATTTAACGGAATAAATTCAGAAACCTGATGATGCGCCATGGATTACTACTCTAAAGACATTAATTCAGACAGGCAGGATGCCCATTCTTCCGGTGTGTTGGCATTGGAGAAAAAACGCTCCATACCTTCTGGGACAGGCATTGTTCCGCCGTTTAGCCTTTGATGCAAGCGGTATAATGAGTAATCCCTGGTAACAGGGCTTGTTATTGCAAGACTAACATAGTCAATAACACCCTGATTTACAGGTATAAACAGGGGAAGCATAAAACCTTCGTAACATGAAATACGGTGACTCTGGCTGCCATATTCATAGAGCGCTTTCACCAGACCTGCCGATAACATGGGCATATCCACAGGCACTACTACCAATCCCTCGCAACCTTTATCGAAGAACGCCATTAATGCAGCATGAATGCCACTGAGCGGCCCTTTGCCTGGTATACGATCAACCAGGGCATCAGGTAGTTGATTACCGCTCACCACCACAGAATCAATGCCTGCCTGATTCACTATGGAAATCATATGCTGGTATAAAGGTTTGCCAGCCAACTCCAGTAACGCCTTATCCTGCCCCATACGACTGGATTGACCTCCTGCCAATACCAGCGCGGAAATCCTGTTATATAATCCCATTATATCTACCTGAACAATCACAACCGTTCATTGACGGAAAAAAACATGAAAAACAAACATGCACACCTTTATCTGCCCATACTACTCCTTGCGCAAGGCATTCATGCTGCGCAAGCCAATACTGAAACCAATGATTTGACCAATCTATTGATCGAGAAATTACAGGTCAGCAGAAGTCAGGCTGAAGGAGGGGCAGGTGCCTTGCTAGCTGCCTCTGAAAAGGCATTGAGCACCGAACAATTCTCACAACTGGCAAGCACTATTCCTGCAGCAGAGCAATTACTAAGCTCTATTCCATCACTTGATGAATCAGGGTATATCAGTAGCCGGTTTGATGAGTATGGCATACAACCCCATACCCAAAAACTGGTTAGCCAGTTTCAGCAACTGGGTCTGCCCCCAGGGTATATTAAGCACTTCAACCAGGTTATTTATAACTATCTGAAAGAAAGCCACAGCCCCGGTCTGGCCCTGGTGTTGGATAAAAGCCTGAAAGACTTATAACAGCCTCAAGTTATCGAGTCACTACTAGATAACCAATATTAGGTTCTGTTGGTAGCGGCCAGTTCGGCCCCCAGCTTTCCAGACTGCTCCCAACAGTCCACAATCCTTATCTGCCTACGGTGAAAGGCTTACTGATGAAACCTCATAATATAATAGAGTGCCTTAAAAAAAATAAAGCGGCTATCAATGGCTGGCTAACCCTGCCCTGCCCCTTCACAGCAGAAATCATGGCGAACCAGGGCTACGACACCCTGACCATTGACATGCAGCACGGCGTCATAGATTACGAGATTGCACTATCCATGCTGCAGGCTATTGCCACCACGTCTACAACCCCGATAGTCAGGGTTCCCTGGCTGGAACCGGGTATCATCATGAAGATGCTGGACGCCGGAGCATACGGCATTGTCTGCCCAATGATCCAAGGGCCACAGGATACCCAAAGCCTGGTGAAAGCCTGCAAATATCCTCCAAAGGGCTTCAGGAGCTTCGGCCCTCTTCGGGCATCCCTTTGCAATGGCAATGACTACCCTGAAAAAGCCAATGACACCATAATGCCCATTGCCATGATTGAAACCAGAACCGCACTGGAAAGCCTGGAGGATATTCTTTCAGTAGAGGGGCTGGGAGGTCTTTATATCGGCCCATTTGACCTATCTTATGCTCTCGGCTGCACACCCAGACCCGATGATTATGAGCAACCCGTTCTTGATGCTATTGACCGGGTGCTGACCAAGGCAGCTCAACACAACATCCCGGTTGGCATTCACTGTATCACCCCGGAGTATGCCAACCGCATGATAAATAAAGGCTTTAACTGGGTCACTGTGGCTTGTGACTCGGATTTTATAAAGTCCGGCTCAGCTTATGTAATGAACACCCTTAATAACTGATTTTTTAGCCGGCAAGCCGGGTAATACAATCAAACTTTTTATTACATAGAAACAACAGTTATATTCCCTCGGCCATCTATTTTACAACAATCATTACCATCACTAAATCTCACTGTCATTTGGTTCATTCCATCTGGCTCAGAACAGAATATAAAACAAGTATTTGCTCGTTTTGCTAAATCTGTTTTTTCATAACCACTATTACTCTTTATAAATAGATACCCTTTCTCATCTTCTGGTTTATACATTATAAAAACCTTCAACCTTCCAGAAGCAGAAGCAGGAGCAGGAGCAGGAGCAGCAAATTCAAAATCACCTGATAAATCATATTTTGATAGCGTTAAAATTTCTTCCCTTGAAATTTCTTTTCTCCTAATTTCTTCTTCAATAACCTCTTCTCTTAAACCCTCTTCTCTTGAAATTTCTTCTATAGTGGACTTTTCCTCTAGTACTGAGCTATCATCCCCTAACACACTTCTCGTTGTTTTTATTGTAACTTCATCTTCAGACTTGAATTCTCTAGAAATTTCTTTTCTTGTAACCTCTTCAACTACTTTTATTACAACATCGCCCTCTATTTTATATCTCGATTCAATGACAGCAAAGCTCTCCACTGAAAAACTCAAGAAAAAAGGTAATAAAAAAAACCATTTTAATGAATTTATTTTTACGAACAACATGTCTATCCCTCTCAACCTGCGTTTTTGACCTCTAAAGTCTAGCAACAAAAAACAAACAACAAATATATCTAGAGTTCAAATACCCTAATTACGACTAATAAAGAATATGACAAAGCTGTTGACAAATGGGGGGATAGGCTGTCTGGCCTATGTCATGCTAACTGGAAATTACATATTTAATTATGAGAAAGAAGTCACTAATAATGAACCAGGAAATATGGAAGCAAGAAACCAAATTGCAAAATTTTCCAGGCTCAATGATGATGAGAAAAAAAAGGTTATTGAGGCAAAACAGCGGCTTCGTTCTAAAGACTGTCCAAAAGAAATGTTTGACAAAATACTTGATATTATTGTTGGTCTTACAAAAGCTAACCCGGATTCACGACTGCCTCTGGATGAGGTGCTTAAAAATCTTACATCTCTTTTGCAAAGCGCCGGAAGCCCCAGAGGGAACTTGCACCCGAAAAAGACCTTGTAAGATATATAGTCCAATCTGGTATTTGAGAGCATGATCAGGCACTTCCTTTTTGATCAGTGGGCTACTCCGGGACACTCAGAAATTTGACTTTTATAACCACATCACATGAACATTACCAGTACAAACCCCTATACAACACCTGACAAGCTTGATATTTCACAATCAAAATATTTACAAAAAATAACATTGCACACTAAACAGGTTAGTTATTACACACTTATTCCGGGTGTCAGATAAAACTTATAAACAAAAAAGTACGATTGAGGGAGTATAGTTCAATAGATATATATCGAAAGAAAAAATCGCAATACCGACAAAATCATAGAAGCACCGTAATACTTATATCATCCAATCTGATGTCATAGTATACAACCTTCACTGTTTCCCTACCCCTCCAAACAAAAGTCGATGCATATATATATTGTCAAACAAGCATCAACTGCCTTACAATTCTTTACATCAAAAACCTTGAATCAAACATGGTAACAAAATTCAAACGCCTGTATGATTCGATGCAAAAGCCATGCTTATCACACTAAAAAGCCTGGCAAATGGGGAGGGATAACGATGCAGTTTATCCAGAGGTATCACTACCAATAGTGACAAGAGATAGCCGATATTCAATAAATGCTTTCCAGTTTCCCAAAACCTGAAATCCTGATTAGAAACAGCTTACGGGGAAGGCTGTCTGCACACTGAGCATATCCACCCAGCACTTCGAACATCGAACAACCTTGCTCAGTCCAAAGAACGAATTTTATAGATACGATTAGTCAGACTAACGGAAGAAGTAACCAGATGTCTCACGACAATGTAACATCCATTCAGACTCACTATTTTGTTACCGGGGCAACAGGGTTCCTTGGCACACATCTACTTGAGCGCCTGCTGGCAAGGCCTGGCCATATTCACCTGTTGGTACGAAACCCAAACAGTGAAGCATGCCAGGAGTTATTTGAGCGTTACAAAAACCAGCAACCCCGTATCCATCTGTATAAAGGTGATATCACTCTTGCGAAACTGGGATTGAGTGAAGCGGATCTGGAAACACTCAATGCACTTAATATTGAGTTTTTCCACCTGGCCGCTATCTACGATATAGAAGCTTCCTGGGAAATCCAGCAAGCCGTCAATGTTGACGGCACCCGCAATGCCCTGGATGGTGCCGTAGCAATGGGAGCCCAGCGCTTCCATCATGTCAGCTCTATCGCTGTTGCCGGACTCTACAAAGGAGAGTTTGGCGAAGATATGCTGGATGAAGCAGGCACACTGGATAATGCCTACCTTCAAACCAAACACGACTCAGAAAAGCTGGTTCGTCAGGAATCAAGAATCCCCTGTCGTATTTATCGCCCTGGCATGGTGATTGGCCATTCAAAAACCGGTGAAATAACCAAGGTTGACGGTCCCTATTTCCTGTTCCACAGCATCAGAAAACTGCGCGACTCCGTACCAGAGTGGATGCCCCTGATTGGTATCGAGGGCGGGCGGCTTAATCTGGTTCCTGTAGACTACGTTGTCGATGTAATGGATTACATTGCCCACAAGGAAGGGTTTGACGGTAAAACCTTCCATATCACTGACCCGAATCCAAGGCGTCTTGGCGAACTGATAAACCTGTTTGCAGATATTGCCCGTGCGCCCAAAATGAGCATGCGTATTGATGGCAATAACTTCAACCCGTTAATCACCATGTTCGCAAAGAGCATCACCAAAACACCGGCATTCCAGAATTTTGTCGAGATGCTACTCAAGGATCTCAACATTCCGAGAGAAACACTGGGTTTTCTGGACTATGCCACTCAATTTAATCGCACTAATACGGACACCGCTCTGGAAGGCAGCGGAATCCGACTCAAGACACTGGAAGAGTATGCCCGGGTTATCTGGAGCTACTGGGAACAAAACCTGGATACAGAGCGTCTCGCCCCTGAGAACCTGATTCAGCAAGTAAACGGCAAAGTTATTCTGATTACAGGCGCCTCCTCAGGAATAGGCAAGGCAACCGCTCTGCAACTGGCTGAAAGTGATGCCACACTGGTACTTGTCGCCCGCAACCTGGAAGCCCTTGAAGGGGTCGCTTCGGAAATCCGCGACCGTGGTGGAAAAGCGGCAGTCTATAGTGCTGACCTGACCTCTGACGAAGATACACTGCGTCTAACCGAGCAAGTCATTAAAGAACATGGCGGAGTGGATATCCTGGTTAATAATGCAGGCCGCTCTATCCGCAGAGGCATTGAACACAGCTATGATCGCCTGCATGATTTTCAGCGCACCATGGAAATCAATTACTTTGGTGCCCTGAGGCTAATCCTGGCCTTTTTACCGGGAATGGTGGAACGGGGCGGCGGTCAGGTGATCAATATTTCCTCCATTGCAGTACTGGCTGGAAACCCTCGATTTTCAGCCTACACTGCGTCCAAATCAGCACTGGATTCATTCACTCGCGCCGCATCCAGCGAATACGCTGATAAGGGAGTGAAATTTACCACCATTAATATGCCGTTGGTAAAAACTCCGATGATCGCCCCCACCAAACTTTATGACTACGTACCTACCCTGACACCAGAGCAGGCTGCGGATCTCTTGATTAAGGCGATCATCCAGAAACCAACACGTATAGCCACACGCCTGGGCATCTTCTCCCAAATGATGTATGACCTGCTGCCAAATGTCAGCCGCCTGTTGATGAACACGGGCTACAACATGTTCCCGGACAGTGCCGCGTCTAATGGCAACAATAATGAAGGTGTGCAGCACAAGCCAACACCTGAGCAAAAGTTTCTGGTTAATATGCTAAAGGGTGTTAACTGGTAGTAGTCAGTTACACAAAGCCTTTAATCAGATGATCGATTGGCCACTGAAAGGTGGCCACATAAATGCTGTGGAAGTCCGCACCAGTCTCCCTTGTTTACAAAGGGACAAGCCAACCACACAGCAAAAAGCCATAAGCATAGAAAGTGATTTTTGTTGCTTTTATATGGGGCAAGAAAGACATACTTTCAAACTTAAAATTGAAGGAGTAAATCATGTACGAGAAACTGTGGCTTGCCGGTCTGGGCGCCTATGGTCGTTACGAAAAGCTGGGGCAGGAAGGCAAAAAGCTGTTTGAAGACCTGGTAGAAGAAGGCGATGACATGCGTGATGAGCTGTCCGACCGTTTCGAAAACGCCAAGCAAAAGACCCTGGACAAGCTGAACGATACTCTGGTTAAGGTTCGCACCACAATTTTGCCAGAATCCGAAGACAAGGCCAGCCAGCTTGTTCCTCAGCTGGAAGAACTGACCAAGGCTGTAAAACTGCTGACTGAAGTTCAAGGCGGTGTGGTAGCAAAAGCTGACGAACCTAAAATTGAAGTCAAGGAAGCTGAAAAGCTGACCAAGACTACAACAACTAAAAGGACAAAGCCCGCTACCGGTGCTTCTGCCTGATAAGCGCTAGGGAGAGGCCAAAGCCTCTCCCTTCCCTCTCAAGCAATTGCTGAACGACGATTGCCAAATACGTTACCGACCTTGAATCCATGAAACAGTTATCAGCGCTTGATACCACATTCCTGAACCTTGAAACGGGTACCACGCCCATGCATGTGGGTTGTGTGGCCATCTATGATTCCTCAACCATGCCCGGTGGTAAACTGGACTTCAGTGAATTCCTTAACAACTTTGAAAGGAAGCTTCCCCGGATTCCGGTATTAAGGCAACGTCATGTCAGCGCCCCAATGGGAATCGATTATCCCTACTGGATCAGTGATCCTGACTTCAGTCTGGACTACCATATCCGCCATATTGCCCTACCCAAACCCGGCAACTGGACGCAGCTATGCACCCAGGCCTCCAGGCTTCATGCCAGGCCACTGGACTTAAAACACGCTCCCTGGGAACTCTATGTCATTAGCGGCCTGGATAATATCGAAGGCATGCCAGAAGGCTGTTTTGCCCTGGTTAGCAAAATGCACCACGCCCTGATTGATGGTGTCCGTGGAGCCCAGCTTTTGGCAGCACTTCACGATTTATCCCCGAAACCCTCTTACCCCAATAAGGTTGAACCCATTATTGTTGACCGGGTACCCACAGGGGTTGAGTTGATTACCCGAGCCGCACTGAATATGCCTGGCAACCTTATGGCAAAAGCCAAGGCAACCACACGTCATGCAGTTCCCCTATTTAAGGATGTAGCCAGCAAACTGCTTTCCAACGAAAAAAAGCGTTACCTGGCACCAAAAACCCGATTTAATGGCAAGGTTACCTCTCACAGAGTCTTTGATGCAGTCTCATTTGACCTGACTGATATTAAGTCCCTTAGAAAACTGGTACCTGGCAGCACGGTTAACGACGTAATGATGACCATTGTCTCCGGTGCAATCAGGCACTACCTCAATAGCAAAGGGGAACTGCCGGAAAAATCAATGAGTGCTATGGTGCCGATGAATATCATGCCTAGCGCACAACAAAGCACCCAGGGCAACCATATATCATTTATGTTCCCTGCCATTTACACAGATGAAGCCGACCACGTTCAACGAATGACGGCCATCAATCGCGAGAATATTGCAGGCAAGGCTCGCCAGAAACAACACAATGGCCAGCTATTAATGGATTCCACTCACCTGCTGCCAACCACTTTAACCAACCTGGTTATTGATAAGGCCATCAAGTACAACGTAGCCAACCGTATGAAGCCGTTATTTAATACGGTTATCACCAATGTACCCGGCCCTCAGCTACCTCTCTACCATGCCGGTGCAAAAATGCTGGCATTTCATGGGGCAGGTATTTGTTATGATACGGTTGGACTTTTCCACATTATCTTCAGTTATAATGGTAAAATCAGCATCAGCTTTACCTCCTGCCAGGAGATGATGCCTGACCCTGAGCGTTACGCCAGCTGCCTCAAAAGAACGGTCACTGAAATGATGAAGAAATTGCCAGTAAGCTAGCCCTGAACTTCTCCCGTTTCTTGCTTGCCCTTTGCCATTCCAAGGAATTTTGTTCAGTCAACCGTATTCCCCGGTACGGTATTCCCGCACAAAACTCCTAACGACTGCATGGGGGCAAGAGGTAGAGCAACACAGGCGCTATTACCGGGAACTATGATGGATGGAGTATCCGGGCTGGCAGGCTCACAGGTGTCTTACCCGTACTTTTTACATAAAGTAACATAACGACTACAAAACACCTCTGTTTACATCACAACCAGCCTGACATATAGCAATATTAAACTAGGTAATTATTGCTAGAGTTCAGCAAATAACACCTATGCGCATACACATGCGTAATCTGGAATCAACCGATAGCCTACCAGGGGGATCTGTTCTTGTTTAGGGATACAGGCAACAACAATGGCTATTCAGTTGTGAAATACGTCAAGACAATTAATAGTGAAGTATAATGGAAACTGGTTTCTGGAACAGTAAGCGAGCACCGGGCGTTCCCGACAACATTAACCCAGATGAATATGGGTCCATTCTCGAAGTATTCGAGGCATCCGTTAAAAAATACGCTGACAATCCTGTAGTAACCGGTATCGGACACACCCTGACATTTCGGGAACTGGATCAATATAGCACCCGGCTGGCTGCCTGGCTGCAAGCCTATACCGACCTGAAGCCGGGTGACCGAATTGCCATCCAAATGCCGAATCTGCTGCAATACCCTGTGGCCGTTTATGCGGCAGTGAAGGCAGGCTTGGTGATTGTCAATACTAATCCGCTTTACACCGCGCGGGAAATGAAACACCAGTTTAACGACTCTGGAGCCAAAGCCCTTATCTGCATGGATGTCTTTGGCCATATGGTCGAAGAAATTCTCAAGGAAACGCCGATCAAGCACCTTTTGATCACCAGCCTGGCAGACATGCTGCCAACTCCCAAACGAATATTAATCAATGTTGCAGCCAAACATATCAAGAAAATGGTTAAGCCTTACCGTTTACCACAGGCTACTGCATTCAGGAAAGCGCTGAATAAGGGACGCTCTCTCAATTATAAACGGCCACCATCGCCTAAAAGCCACGATGTTGCCATCCTCCAATACACTGGTGGCACCACCGGAGTCGCCAAAGGTGCCATGCTCACCAACCGTAATATGGTCTCAAACATGCTGCAGGCCCAGGCCATGTTGAAACAACGGGACCCTGATGGTAATCCTCTCTATCAGCCAGGTCAGGAAACCATTGTCGCACCACTGCCGCTTTATCATATTTATTCCTTTACGGTACACCTGATGGCCATGGTGGAAATGGGCAACCATAGCATCCTGATTGCCAACCCCCGGGATACTGCCATGTTTATCAAGATGATCAAACCATGGAAGTTCTCAGCATTCATTGGGCTTAACACATTGTTTACCAGCCTGATGAACCACCCTGAATTCAAGAGCTGTGACTTCAGCAATTTAAAGGTCACCCTTTCTGGTGGAACGGCGCTGCAAAGTGAGGTGGCCAAACGCTGGAAGGATATAACTCACTGTGGCATATCTGAAGCTTACGGCTTAACTGAATGTTCACCAGCCGTATGCATGAATCCCTTTGGCGAGCTCACCCAGCAAGGCACCGTAGGCCTGCCTATGCCTAATACCGAACTGAAGACCATCGATGCAGAAGGCAATGAAACTCCTATCGGTGAGCGGGGAGAACTGTGTATCCGGGGACCTCAGGTGATGAAGGGTTACTGGAACCAGAAACAGGCTACCGATGACATTCTCAGTAGTGATGGCTGGCTTCGTACCGGAGACGTTGCCATTATCAAGGAGGACGGTTTTATCAGCATTGTTGACCGCTTAAAGGACATGGTGCTGGTATCCGGCTTTAACGTTTATCCCAATGAAATTGAAGATGTGGTTGCCAAACACAATGACGTTGAGCACTGCGCAGTTATCGGTGTTCCCGATAAAAAAACAGGGGAAGCTGTTAAACTGTTTGTGGTTCGCAAGAACAGCAACCTGAATAGAGAGGAGCTAATCGGACACTGCCGCAAGCATTTAACAGGCTACAAGGTACCCAAGCAAATTGAGTTTCGGGATGAACTCCCCATGACACCTGTGGGTAAAATCCTGAGGAAAGATCTTCGGGCCCAGGAGCTTAAGAGGCTGGAAGCTGCTTAATCAAGTAAATAAAGTCCGGTAATTCAACCAGTACTAATGACCGGGCTTTATTTTCATGGACTTTTAGCCGCCGAAGAAGGTCCAAGTAGCATTTCCAAGTGCCACAGCACCTTGTTTTCCTACATAAATAATATGTGGGCCAATAAAATAATAAGTAACGCCTGCTATAACACAACTGGTCACGATACCCACCTTGGCTGGTAAAGAGCGATCCTTCCAATAAAAGTCAAGGTTTCCTCTGTCATGCCAGCAATGAGCAATTACCGTATCTCTTGCATCCTCAATAGTGGGATGTATTTTTTTAAACTTAGGAGATGATTTTGGTGAAGTCAGTAATATAGAATGAATCTCCCAACTTTTATTGGCTCCTGCCTGTTCTTGTTCTTGTTCTTGTTCTTGTTCTTGTTCTTGTTCTTGTTCTTGTTCTTGTTCTTGTTCTTGTTCTTGTTCTCCACCTTGTTCTAACAGCCCTTCTACTTCAGTTGTTTCTTTTTTATCTCCCCAGGTCACTCGACGACTACTTCTTCTTGTAACAACCTGCCTTGCCCTGGTTCTCGTGGTTTTCTCTACTCTTGCAGGCTGCTCAACTTCTGTGACAGTAAAAAAAACAGCCATTTTTTTATCACTCTCACTTAAAAGATAAATAGACTCATTCTCTCCATGAAAGTTAAATTCCTGCTCCATTCGATTAAGTTTTGACATAACTATTGCGTATCTAAGCTTATCCAACCCAGCCAATTTTTTCGCATCAATCATTTTCATCTGCTCAGACAAAATACTTTTTGCACCAGCTAAAGTCCAAACCTTGGTTGGAGTTAACAATAAAACAACAAGATCACAATATATTTTTATCTGCTCATTGATATCTAATTGATAAAAGCTGGACAGTTCAGTACTGACTTCCGATGCCAAATAATCAATATTACTAGCCATTTCATCTAAATAAACACCCGATCTGTCATCTCCACTCACTAATTTATTGAACCAGTGCCCAAGAGCCTTTTTACTTTCTCTTCCCATACCTTGAAAAGAAACTATTTGATGAGTCTTTTGATCCATGGCAGCCTTAAAGACTCTCCTTGTATACCTTCGCATAGCTTCAGAAACAGGGTCTTCATCCCCTCCCCAGCCGTTAACTTCTAATGCATCCATATCAGTTACTGCGATATGAGTTGCTTCACCTTCAGTAACTTTAGATATTGAAGAATGAGACCTTGAAGAACCGGTTAACCCAGAATAACTAACACCTTCCTCTTCCCCTGTGGACTCTACAGAAATCTTCAGACCTGCCTTTAAGGAAGCCATTTGTTTTTGAATATTAGCTGCCTCACCTCCAAGCCTCTTCAATATATCTCTTAGTTCTGCTTTATCGCTGGGATCAATATGGGCAGTCATATCCATAGACTCAATTTTTTTCAGTCTATCCTCAAGGCTCTCATATAAAGTTGCAGCCTTTCCTAATTCTTTTAATATATTATCCACTTTCCCTATCAGCTGCTGATCTCGTGCATGATCCTTCATACTCCTCATTTTTTCTGCATCAGCCAGAGCCTCTTTCATCAAATCACTAAACTGAGCTTGAGTAATGGGTTCCTTTTCAGCAGGTATTTCACGAGTTTCAGCGGCTCGCTGTTCCTCTAGTAGTTCTCTCACCTGCTCCACAGTTCTTTCCCCCATATCTTCCCCTCGAGGAAATTGATTGAGAAGCTCGTTGATCCGCCTGAAAAGCAATTCATTGCCTCCAGTAACTGTATCCATAATAGCTTGATGAGAAGTTTTCGTGCTAAGTTGAATAGTCACACTACCCTCACCCTGTGCGTCTACTACTTTAGCCTCAAGTGTAGGCTGACGTTCAACCAACTCGTCATCATCCATATCTTTATAATCATCATACAAGTATTTTCTTGCCAAATCCTCCTGACTCATTGAAGCATGGACTCTTGCGCTACTTCTTGAATCACTTTCGTGAACCTTTTCTTTTCTGGTTATCCTTGAATCTGTTCTTTGAGTAACTCTCCCCCTTTTAACTGTACTTGGTTTTGATTTAGTCTTAACAGCTGCACCTCTTCCGCTAGCATGGGCACCATCGCTTTCTACACCTAGTAAAAAAAACACTAATAACGATGATAAAAAGACTGCTATAAAACGCCCTTTTATTGACCGTTCTTCCAAGAAATGCATAAGACAACCTCTCTATAACAGGCATTAAACGATAAGACACCCAATACCTTAAAAGCAGTATCCACAAACGGTTCTATATCTTTTCAATCAAAAAAAAATAACTGCATAGGCATCAAAAGGCATATACTAAAACGACATAGTAACTATAGCCGTCAACAGCGATTTATATATAGCAATTCTGAATCAATTGGTGAGTTGTACGACTATTATATTTTGAGCTTTTTAACTACTTTATTAAAAATAAAAATTCTATTGTTCTAAAAAAAACTCATTTGGACACTGATTAGAATATGGGGCATCAATCAAGGAATGGTGATCCGGCTTAGTAACCAAATTACCACTGAAGTATAAGCGGATTTCTTTAAACACTGCTCCTTTTTTAGCTTGATAGCAGTGAAGACTACTGGAACTATCTATACCCCATGCCTTTAACCAGCCTCTTACCTGCTCAAGCATCACTGTTTTTCCCGCATGCTTTTTAAACGCTAATGCCACTGGAGAGTTTTGAAACCAACGGGCGTAACCAGAAGCCCGTTCAAAATAAATTTCAGCAGTCATACCACTGCACACACCATGCTTATACCATTGGTAGCGCTGGTAACACGACTTTACTCCTGGCATCACCTCTTCAAGGAAAGCAAGCTGCTTGCCGCTCAAACCTATAGGTCTATAGTCGCAGGCTGAACGTTTTTCACTTCCATTACAAAAAGCCGGATGTTTCCCCTGTTTATTTGAAGGCCATAACCCATGCAGCACAAAGGAGTGGGAGTGGGAGTGGGGTTGAGATTTACACTCAGGCAATCGCTTATTTTTATTTTTGCTACAAAATGCCGGGAATGATGACATGGCCAGCGTAAAAAAATCTGGCTTATTGATTATTAATCCTGTAACTTCTCCACACTGTTTACTGACCCACCTCACTTCCCCCCCAGGCATTTTTATCTGAACCCAGCCTCCACCCGGTTTATTTTCGCCCAGCAACGAGTATGACTCTCCCTTAATAAGCCGCTGTTTTTTAGGGTTTGTCTGCTTCTTTATGGATTGAAATACCGGACACTCCTTTTCCGCCAAAAAGGCCCCGGACAACTTCTCGAATGCTTCAGCAACAGGAAAAAGTAAACAACAAAAAAGCACGACCACAATGGTCGTTCCAGGTAGCATTTTACACATACTTGCCCTTTATCAGGGATCACCAGAAGCAGTTGACAGCCTCACCACTACCTGAACCCCTTATTTTACCCTACCAATCACATATTCTAACTAACCCGGTTCTCTCATAAACTGCCAGAAATCCCACACACGACTATATAAATGTTGATAAATTCCAAATCCTGCCAAAATAGTCATTGCACTGAATGTGTTTTTTTGAACCTTTGCAAACATACCACTGCCAGCAGATGATGGAAAAAAATAGTCCATAAGCATGAAGGCAAACACACCAAGCATTGAGACACCAAGCACTCTATTTTCATCTTCTGCAGTCACTTCAACCACTGTAACAGCTGATGCCTCCAGAAGGCTATCAGACAATTCAGGAAAAAAATTCTCTGCATTAGCAGATGAAAGCCCATAACTTGCCAGGAATCCAGCCAAACTCGTCATCACCCCCTTACCCAATACCTGGTTAAACAATGCAATGGTCTGGTAGCCTGCGCCAACTCCAAGACCCGGAGCCCACAGCTTAACTGCTATATCCGAGGAGGCGACCCCTACCCCTAACGCAGCTGTCCACATTATCCCCGCTGTCACTGCCTGACCAACGGTGGATGCAATGTCAGGATCCCCTCCAAAACTATAAATAGCCTGTGCTGTACTTGCCCTTATGGATTTAGCCAAATGAGTTACTGCGGGAGAAAGCAAGTAACTCGCTAAAGCCATTGGAACATAGCCTATACCTGCACACCGCATCCGATTCAGAACCCTGTAAGCAGCCCAGCTTGACAATCCCACAACACTGGCAGTCCCTGCATGAGAAAGAATAGATCCCAGCTGTTCAGAAAAAGATTGTTGAACACCATCAAAAGTCTTAATGGAACTAGCCAGCAAAATATAATCAAAGGGCTTGGTAGCACTGGCAACCATTCCTTCTTTTTTTGACCCCAAAATACTGGACAAACCAATAAAATAAGTGAAACTGTCCGCGGCAACCATAACCACTGCACCGATAGCATGACCTAAAAAACTGGAATTCCCCTCCCCCTCTTTCTTCTTGTATGGTTCTATTTCTTCAACATGCTTTTCATCGGTTATGCCAACCCAAAACTCCTGATCTGGATCATTATCCAGGGGGATGGCGATAGTCACTATTTTTAAATCATCAGATATTTTGACATGTTTTTTTTCACTTTCACCCTCATGATCAGAAAAAGGTTCCATTGCGTGATGAGATAAATCAGTACCTGTCGTATTTAATTTAATATAAAGTTTTTCTGAATCCTTATTAACGCATACCGATTGCAAGCGCACCTTTCCACCTTCAGCCAGTGTTTTTTCTTTCTGGAAAAAGCAGTGCTCCTGTAAAATCATCATTTCAGAGGGTATTACTTTTATACCAGCCTGTTTGGCTTCTACACCATTGAACTGAAATAAATTTAGATAGATAAAAAGAAACCCCCACCCTTTGAATCCAAGAAACATAAACTTGATTTTATTCATAGTATTTTCCTACAACATCATATAGGATAGAACGCCATTAGAAATCCCTATAGGCAAGACTGGATATTTCATAAGTTTATTTCCAGCCTTATTTATCCCATTAATTCTTTTGAAGTTATAATAATAGAAAAAACCATTACTTCGTCAAATCACATACCACCACTTTAAAAAGACACAAGTCTACTTTTATATAAAATTCATTAAAGCAGTTTCTTACCTTTTACCTTTCGAAGAATTATCAAATTCATCACTCAAGTTATCCTCCAATGACTTTTTAGTACTCTCACTCTTAATTTTATTATCACCTCCCTGATTTAATGGCTCGACACCCTCCTTTTCAGTGCCTTTATTATTAGACAGTTGATGTTTATTTTTCTTCTCCAACCCTGCATCATTTTCATCTTCTTTTACATGAATATCACTTTCATAATTAACTTTCACTCTGGTATTCCACTCCTTTTCTAATGCTTTTTTATCAAATACTCCCCCTTCTGTTTCTGCCTTATCCTTTTCCTGCTGTAACCAGTCAGCCTTTAGCGTGTCCAGTTGTATATCAAGATCATCACACTCAAACTGGGCCAGATCTCCATTCAGACGTTTATCCAGAACCCCCATTGCCCGGTCTATCAGATTCTCCTGCTGCTCTCGCGACATCTTCAGAAATTTTTTATCCGGTGGAATAATGGAAACAGGTTCACTCTCACCTTTGGGTGTCATTTTAACAACAACATCCTTAGGAAACTTATGCTTGGCCAGCTTGTCCAGATTAGCTTTCGC
Organism: Endozoicomonas sp. Mp262; assembly: GCF_025643335.1. Classification (NCBI taxonomy): domain Bacteria; kingdom Pseudomonadati; phylum Pseudomonadota; class Gammaproteobacteria; order Oceanospirillales; family Endozoicomonadaceae; genus Endozoicomonas; species Endozoicomonas sp. Mp262. The sequence goes on from NZ_CP092489.1 coordinate 60,683, forward strand.
CTCTTCAAGCACAGCCTTTCCATCTGATAACCGCTTATGCTCAATATATTTTTCTGCTTTTTCCTGTGGCTCAAGAATAGCAGGTGCCTCACCGGCACTCTTCAGACTGGCTACTGCCCTGGAATCAGTAGTTTTCGCCTGACCTCCTGGTTTTTCCAGCATCTCACCAGGTTTTACAGTACGATCCTGTTTGCTTGACTTAATACTAGGAAGTTCACCCGGTTGACCAGCTTCACTGACATTTCTTGTCTGTAAGCTTTGGTCTGAGGGTAACGAGTCAGGCTTTACCGTATTAAGATTATTAACAGGCGTTGGGTTTTGAGTGACTTTCAAGCCATTCATCGTACTCTCTGCTGAAGACGGGTCAGGATTATGCACATTAGGCGATGTTCCCTGCGCATTTCCAACCTGCCCTGCTCCCCCTACATTAGACATATCTTTCCTCCAAAGCGCTGATACCATTGAAATGATGTACTAGTTAATATCGGTAAATACCGCTGGCTTTACAGGCACACATAAAAAAACCTGCGCTATCAAACGCAGGTTTTTTTATATGTGGAGGTAGGCTATTTAGAAAAGCAGCCCGACTTCACAGGGGAATGACTTTACATCATACCGCCCATGCCGCCCATTCCACCCATACCGCCCATGGCACCCATATCAGGAGCGGCAGCCTTGTCTTCAGGCTCGTCAGCAACCATGGCTTCGGTAGTGATCATCAGGCTGGCTACAGAAGCGGCAGCTTGCAGTGCAGCGCGGGTTACCTTGGCAGGATCCAGGATACCCATTTCGATCATGTCACCGAACTCGCCAGTGGCGGCGTTGTAACCGAAGTTACCTTCACCAGACTTAACCTTGTCCAGAACCACAGAGGCTTCGTCACCGGAGTTGCTGGCGATCTGACGCATTGGGCCTTCCAGCGCACGAAGGATCAGCTCAACACCTGCTTTTTGCTCAGCATTAATGGCATCAACATTGATGGCAGACAGCGCGCGCACCAGGGCAACACCACCACCGGCAACCACGCCTTCTTCAACGGCAGCACGGGTAGCATGCAGGGCATCTTCTACACGGGCTTTCTTCTCTTTCATCTCAACTTCGCTGCCAGCACCCACCTTGATGACAGCAACGCCACCAGCCAGCTTGGCTACACGCTCTTGCAGCTTCTCTTTGTCGTAGTCGGAAGAGGAGTTTTCGATTTCAGCGCGAATCTGTTCAACACGACCGGTAATTTCAGCCTGGATGCCAGCACCATCAACAACCGTGGTGTCTTCCTTGGTAATAACGATACGCTTGGCGGAGCCCAGGTCTTCGATAGTAGCGCCTTCCAGGGACAGGCCCACTTCTTCAGAAATTACAGTACCACCGGTGAGGATGGCAATATCCTGCAGCATAGCCTTGCGACGGTCACCAAAGCCAGGAGCCTTAACCGCTGCAACCTTAACGATACCACGCATGTTGTTAACAACCAGGGTAGCCAGCGCTTCGCCTTCTACGTCTTCAGCGATGATCAGCAGAGGCTTGCTGGCCTTGGCTACCGCTTCCAGTACTGGCAGCAGGTCACGGATGTTGGAGATTTTCTTGTCAACCAGCAGAACGAATGGGTTTTCCAGTTCTGCAGACATGCTGTCCTGGTTGTTGATGAAGTAAGGGGACAGGTAACCGCGGTCGAACTGCATGCCTTCAACAACGTCCAGCTCATTTTCCAGGCCGGAACCTTCTTCAACGGTGATAACGCCTTCTTTGCCCACTTTTTCCATGGCTTCAGCGATAATCTCACCCACCAGCTCATCCGCGTTAGCAGAAATGGTGCCTACCTGGGCAATGGACTTGCTATCGGCACAAGGAGTGGCCATAGCGTGCAGCTGCTCAACAACGGCAGCAACGGCCTTGTCGATACCACGCTTCAGGTCCATTGGGTTCATGCCCGCAGCAACGTACTTCAGACCTTCATTAACAATAGCCTGAGCCAGCACAGTGGCAGTAGTGGTACCGTCACCCGCCTGGTCGTTTGCCTGGGAAGCCACTTCCTTAACCAGCTGGGCACCCATGTTCTGGAACTTGTCTTTCAGTTCGATTTCCTTGGCTACGGAAACGCCATCCTTAGTGATGGTAGGTGCGCCAAAGGACTTCTCGAGAAGAACGTTACGGCCTTTAGGGCCCAGAGTTGCTTTTACAGCGTCAGCCAGAATGTTGACACCTTCCAACATTTGCTTGCGAGCTTCGTCGCCAAATTTAACCTGTTTTGCTGCCATGGTATGTGATCCTTTCAGAATTTAAACAGTTGCAATCGAATTCCGAACCTGATATCAGGCTTCCAGAACGGCGTAGATATCGCCTTCGGACAGAATGATCAGCTCTTCACCGTCAACTTTCACGGTGTTGGAATCTGCGTATTTACCAAAGATCACCTTGTCGCCAACGCTCACACCCAGAGGACGTCTTTCGCCGTTATCCAGATATGCGCCATCGCCCACAGCAACAATTACGCCCTGATTTGGCTTCTCGGTAGCAGAACCAGGCAGCACAATACCACCTGTAGAAGTGGTTTCTTCTTCTTCACGACGAACGACCACGCGATCACGCAACGGACGAATTTTCATCGATTATATCTCCAACTGTTTGGTGATATGCCGAACAATCAGCATTCAATCAAATCAACACCCTGGAAAACCCGGTTTAACCAATGGTTCCAGCAGTTTCCAAAGAAAGTCCGAAACCTTTGGCTTCGTAACTTTCCTGTAGTTCCCCAAGCTTGTTTAGCTGAGGATATGCTCCGCTTATCTCTGGTTCTCACCCCCTGCCCTGGAAAGTGGACAGAAAGACAGAGAAATCGAAACACAATCAGATGAATCACTTTTTAAGGGTGACCCGAACTAATTTCAAGGCCTACCCCTAACTTTTTTTCATTTTTTCACCGAATCATCCCTTTGAGCATCATTTACCAGCTCCCCCTCATAGGTATGATTCACTCTTGCATGCCCCTGATCACGCCGGGTTTCCCGGTAAAATTCGCCATCATACACTTCGGTTTGCCGAACCTGCCAATGACCAGAACCAAGGATTTTTCGAATAATAAACAGACGACTGGCCGGCACCAGCAAGGCCAACCCCAGAAAATCAGTAATAAAGCCCGGCAGCATAATCAAAAAACCTGCCATGGCCATGACTCCCCCTTCAATAATATCCTGGGCGGGTAACTCTCCTTGAGCCATGGTTGTCCGGACATTGAGCATAGTACTGAATCCTTGCTGCCGGATAATGCCCAGCCCCAAAATCCCTCCAAGGATCACCAGCGCCACTGTATTCAGCGCACCAATCATGCCACCCACCTTAATGAGCACCACCATTTCAAGAACCGGTAATAATACAAAGAACAAAGGAAGGAAGCGCATATCTGCCTCCGTTAAGGATGTTCTCAGTTATATTGGGAAATCTATGGGAAATTTCAAGGGATACTAAAGATCATGGTTAAGCATGATGTGCGAGCTCCCATTGAGTAGCAAAAAAAACACAAGATGCTTGTCAATAGCTATAGGCCTTTGCTGCATATGAGAGTGCTAAAAATATCAAAAGTAAACAAAGTGTAAAGACCAGGCATTTATACCTGACTTTAGTCGTTTTTTTCTATGGTAATCTCAGCACGAATGGTATGGAGATTTACGCTTGGCTGCATCAGCAGACAAAAAAATACACTTGACAAAAATACGTATAACCCGAAAAACCATTCCACGCATCCACTCCTATCCTAAATAGTAAATTTAGAAATAACCAAATATAAGGTTAAGGTTTTCCGTTTACATGAACACCTACGACGCGCTCAATGCCTTTCAGAAAAAGCCCCCTTCTAATGAAAGCAAAACACTGTACTCACACCAAAGATGGGTATCAGGTATATTCCCAGCTATTATTTTATCAGTCGTAACAAACGCCTTCTGCGCCACACACAGCACTAATGGCTCTAGTAGTGAGGATATCCAGTACACAGAAGTTACAAACCCTGCTAATCGAAAACCAAGCAGGCTTGGAAGTATTTTTCAGAGGCTGTGCAGTTGGATTGGAAAGAGCGACAAACAGGAAGACTCTATAAGTAGCGATTCAGAAGAAGAAAGTGAACATATAGAGAAACCGCGTCATCGAAACCTCTCTGGAAAATCCGATATATCAACAGTAGCTGAACTAGAAAAAGCCCAAATGAAAGGATACTTATCCAAAGACCTGAATCCGTGATTTCTTGATTTGCCCGGCAGTTTTGAAAATGTGCTGATTAATTTTTTCCTTTGAAAATAACTCGGGTTATTGATTGAAGTGTTTTTATGTCGTTTTTAAGCATAAATGCTGATCAAAATATCATCAAACTTGAAGACAGGTTGAAAGAAGCCCTACCGTTATCAATACAGTACTTTCTCATTTATGGCATTTTTTTCTATCTCGCTATTCAATCAACAAAGTGCATGCTGGCTTATTAATTGATGGAAAGACCTGAAACCAGGACAGTAACGACCAAAGCGTAGCCGGTATTGATGTCCTTTTTTCAGAAGACGGGCAGCCAGGTAGATGAGTTCCTGTATCACGGTTTTTAACCGGCGTCGTTTGGCTTTATGACGTACCGGCGCATCTGGCCCGAGCAAGCAACTCTGCCCCATGTAGCGCAGAATGTTATAGACCAGTGCACCCAAACACATCACCAGGTCGTTGGTGTCAAACTTGCCTGAAGGCAGGCGCTCTAAATCCATATCAGTCTTCAACTCACTGTGAAACTGCTCGCTGGTCGCATGATCCTCATAAAGATTAATGATCTGATCATCGCTGTAGTCAGCTTCGCTGAGTGTTGTCCACCATCCTTCCAGCTCATAATCGGGTGTCAGAAATCTCTGCCCTACAGTATCAGTGGTACGCTTGATAATGCGAATAATCAGACGCTGGTTACCATAGTTGGTTTCATAGACGGTTGAGAGTGTCGCATAACTCTTTCCTGGACGCGACTCCTCCCATTTGACTTGCTTTTCTTCAAAAATGGGGAGCCAGTGTTCCTTGGTGTGATACTTTCTTGGGTTGAGCTTGATAATGTGATTCACACCTTTGAACCCGGCGATTTCCCGGCGCGATTCCTCAGCATCGTGGCCACTATCAAGGCGAACCAGAATAGGCGCTCGGGTCAAACGTCGGCTGCGGTGCAGCACTGCTTGTAAAAAGCCAATAAAATCATTCTGGGAGTGCTGAGAGCCTGGGCGTAATTCACATCCCAGGCACCAGCCTTCGCAGCCAAAGTAAGCGGCAATAGGGGCATAACCAAAGAATTTTTTATACGTGTACTCGACCCCCTCCTTTTTGGTATTGCTGTTATCCATAGGGAATACGTCGATATCCAGTGGTATGTGCTGCTTCTTATCGAGTTTTTTCGGAAGGGGTGTGACGGGCACCTGAAGATTAACCAGGACATCGGTAAGGCTGTCCTCGATGAAAGGAATCAGTTGGGCGGCATCTTCATTGAAACGCTGTCTTAAGCGGCTGGCTGAAGGCATTTGTTTAATGCCCATTGCCAACCGGAACCAGTCGTTATCCCGGTTATTATCAACATTATCAAAATCACTTTTACCCTGAGCCAGTTGGCCGCAGTAAGCTCTGATCAGGTCGATATGAGTGATACGGTGCCTTTTTTTTATTTTGCGCAGGGATTTGCTTAACGCTGTCTTTTTGTTGAGTGCATGACCAACGAAATAAAGCCCTGCGACCGGTGTATAAAATTCCGTCTGTGATTGTTCAATTTTCAGTTTCACAAAAATGCACCCAGGTGGTGAAAATTAGAGTGGGTGCATTTTAACTTGGAACTTACGTTTTGTGGTTGATCCAGAGGAGTTGGGCTACAGTGAACTCACGGATTCAGGAAAGAAAGAAAAAGAAACAGTAATTCTACATCAACAAGTAAAACAAACGACTCTGGATTTATAGATAACTCACCTAAAGTAGCAACAACAAGAGAACGCCGCTATATCAGCTCCAATGAATCTTTTGAAAGCAAACAATCTATGCTTACACCTCATCAAGAGTTAACGCAAGAAGAGGAAAACCGAAGAAAGGATGAGCTTCTCACTCTAGTCGTTGAGGAGTGGCTAGATGACATGATGGCTGATGCCGATTTCATATTGCCAATTTTCAAATGGGGTGAGAATACTTGCGCAAATGTAACACTAAACCTTGTTAAATTGTTTACTTGCGGTGTTGCAGCCATTGCCTGTCCTTTCAACAGTCTATTTATTAGCAATGCACCTCTACTCGATAGACTAATGGCTGCGATGGGTACAGTACCACTCAGCATGGAGTTTAACCTTGAATTAATTCAAACAACAGAAAGAGCCTACCATAAGTAGTGTATAGATTGCTTTCGAATAATTTAACCATCCAGTCGGACAGTATTAGAAAATGAGATCATATACTCCTCTCCAAATGAAAAAAGCACCCGTTCAACTTCTTTTTCAAATTCCGCAAAGCTCTTGATTGACAAGAGGTTGAGCCATTCATACTTTATTTTCCTCCACAGGATTTCAATCAGGTTGAGCTCAGGTGAATATGTTGGCAGAAAGCAGACCAGCAATTTCTTTTCAATCATCCAGTCATCAATTCTGGCACAAAACTTTTTGCTGGTGTGAATGCTGGCATTATCCACCATAACTACCGTGTAACGATCATTTGAGCTGTATTTTTCATCTGCCATTTTCTCTGCAAAGTCATCAAAGGCCGCAATCACCGTATCGCTATTCACTGAACCCACAACAGGATAATGAAATAGCTCACAGCTTCGGTTCATAAACCCCAGTACGTTGATGCGTTTACTTTTGACTGATGGTATTCTGAGCTGCTTTCCTTTTTCCTGCCAACCGTATGGCACACAAGGTTCCTGGGTAAAGCCGGACTCATCAAAATAAAATAAATTGATTAACCCTTTGCTCTCGGCTTCCTGGGCATCTTTCAGAGCAGTTTTACAGTCATGGAATTGCTCTTCGTCCCGTTTATGTTTGCATGATTTACGGAGTCTTTTGTAAACCAGCCCTGCTTTTTTACAATGTTTGCCAGAGTAATTTTTGATGAAGATTTACCGGTTTCATCCTCGATCTTGGATTTGACATACGATAAGCGACGAGGCTCTTCAGCCACTAATTCTTTTATGCGTTGCACTTCGGATTCGTCATATATGCACGGCCTACCGCCACCATGCCCCTTGTACAAGGCACGAATACCATATTCTTCCCAATCATCAATCCACTGAGAAGCAGTTTGATATCTAATTTCAAGTATTTCGGCAATTTGCTCAAGGGTAAAGCCACGATTGCTCAATAAAAGGCTATGGGCTCTTTCCCTTATACATCTCAGAGGTCCGTAGTGTTTGGCGAATTTCAAAGTTAATAAAACAGCTTCATCAGTGATTGTAGTGACGTACTTCATAGGGAGAGGGATTTAAAGACCAGTACTCTCTTTATAATAGAGTAAATGTATCATTCAATAGCTATCTGATCGTTAGATCAAGAAGTAGATTTCTCGTACTGGCCGAACATCCAGTTTATTTGAAACCAAACTATGACCTACTTATTCTTAAAAAAAGAGGGGTAAAAGGGTGGTTTTCAGACTGGCTTAAAGACTTTAAAAGTCGTCTTGAGTCAAGCCATACAATAGGCAAAGCAGGCGACACAACAACCACATTTTTATTCAGACCAGCTGCCGCTACAGTAGGAGGAGCTATGTACGCATGGTCAGATGCGCTTTCTGCCCAGCTTGCCGGGGAGCACGTCGCAGGGCTTGCTGGAGCCAGTGAAGCTGGCAAGAAAACCACTGGATATGTTACCGGAATTGCAAACTTCTACTACACAGACCTTTCTGGTGCCATATTTTATGTAGGTCTTGTTAATCAAATCAACGACACTGTCTTTCACTTTGGGAAAAATCAAGAATCCATAAGATTAAGTAAGGTGATAGAAAGGTTAAATGGCTTCTATAGTGAAGACACCACCGAAGAAAAATTGCAGGCAAAGGAGAAAGCAAAAAATCATATAGAAAAAATCAAGATGAACTCAATTAAAGGCATTTTAGAACTTGGTGCTGCAAATAATGGTAATATGCTTGTAGACTCTCCCTTTAAGTCTTTTCTTTTCAATATAATACCCCTTATAGGAGGTACAACAGCCGGTTTAATGCTTGCCCAGTGTAATGTTGAAAGTTTTTCTGCAAAAAGACAGGTACTCAATGCCTGTCAAAATGGCCTGACCGTTTTTGGAACTGATATTTGGTATGACCAAAGAGTTGCACTTAATATAGGGTCAGCCTCTTCTGAATGTTGTGGGGCAATGATTGATGCGCTATCAGGAAACTCATCATATTCAGGAGGTAGCTGCGTCACAGAACATGCTAATATCACTATGCTCCCTACTTCTGATACTCAATCCAGCCATTTGGAAGGGATAACCCAAACTAGCGAAGTTCTGCATAATGTAACGGAACATAGCACTTTTGCACATGCTGGAATTCAGATGCTGGAAAGAGGAAATTTCACCTCTATTGCAGAGACTACAGGGAAATTCATATCCTCAGCCAATAGCACACTAATACAAACATGCCAGGGAGTAACTAGTTCAAACTGCCATTTGGAGCTATTACCACCAACGGTCGAAGCATTGGAAAAATCAGCCGCTAGTGGATGGGCAAGTGGTTACGCCCAAGGACTAGGACTTTGGTGCGCAATAACAACAAACTGTCTTACTGCCACTAACTGTCTTTACAATGCTTTCTTTCAGAAAAATCGAGTAAAAAGAATACCCCCTTCTGTATGGATTTATAGAGCCCTTGGATACGGTGAAATGGCAGTGTTTCTATACTTTTACAGTGCAAATGTATGGGCTGTTGTGCCAATCACTGCGGGATTCCAGATTATATATAATGCAACTAAAAATAAGGATCAAAAATTTGACCCAAGCCTAAGCGGGGTAATTTCGCTATTATCATTAAACGGAGCCTTTATTTCCGGTGGCGAGTTTATGGCCAGGGCCACAAAAACAGGGGTGCATTATACAGGAAAAGGATTAAAATTTGTCTGGCACACCCTAAAAGGCAGCTATTCCCGTGACATCAATTAAATCACTGCAACAGCAAGGCTTACAGTAAATTCCAAATGGAGTGATTTCGCACAAAATAACGTCTACTTTTGATAGGGATACTTTATCAATGGCTGTCTCTCATGGCTTATCCATTCCAAAAAAGTCGTAAGCATCTTTGTGCAAACAGTTTAATTACTACGATTTCTGAAAGTTATGAGCAAATTCCAGATGTCCGACCAAACAAGGATTCCAGAAAAATAACAATACATGATGCCTCCATGTCCGCTTTTGCCATGATGCATCTCAAGTACCCATCGCTCCTCTCGTTTGAGCGTGATAAAACAGAGCAAGAAGTAAGGCATAACCTTGAGCACCTGTATCAGATAAAAAAACGTGCTCCCTGTGATACCAGTATGCGGGAAATCCTGGATCCAATAGATCCCGTAGAGTTCAAAAAGCCTTTTAAGACATTGCTGTCTAACGTCCAAAGGGGCGGATTACTGAAGGCATTCGAATTTCACTGCGGGAACTTGAAAAATCACTACTTGCTCCCGATCGATGGAACTGGGCTATTTTACTCCTGCAATAATAAAAAACCTTGTCAGGAGTGCTGTACTAAAAATAAGGGAAAGGCCAACGAAGCTCACTACCACCAGTTAATGGCAGCATGCATTGCTCACCCGGATCAAAAAACAGTCTTGCCATTGGCACCGGAAGCCATAGTTTGCCAGGACGGTTCGACCAAAAATGACTGTGAAAAAAATGCCATTAAACGGTTGTTTGCCACCATACGAGAGCATCACCCACGTCTAAAGTTCGTTATTCTTCTGGACAGTCTTTATGCTGACAACCCCACTGTCCAACTGATTAAGAGTTATGGCTGGCATTACATCATTGTCGCGAAAGATGGCAACCATGCCTCGCTGGTTGAAGCGATGGATGAGCTGGATAAAGAAGGAAAAGTTCACCGTGCTGAAAAAGTTAATGAAGAGACTGGAATTAAGTGGTGGTTTCGCTATGCCAATGACGTCAGGCTGAACAAGGCAAAATATCTCTGTAGGGGACAATTCTGAGGTAAACGTTGATCTATGAGGGAGAATGAGCTGCTTTCAATCAGTATTCTGCAAGTCCTTTACCTCAAGCAGTTTACTTTTTGTGCAGCATACTCATTCTCTGGAAAAACAGCTTAAAGCTTCTTTTAACTGGCATCAATCCCGTATTAACCTTATGGCTCTCGCCATCTTTGGCCTTATACAGGTTGGCACGGTCAGTTTGTCCCGTATAGCTCAAACGATGGGGCACCACACTGAAATAGACTCCAGACGTAAGCGCCTCAAACGTTTCCTGATGTGGAAAGGCTTCGAGCTGGATTGTGTGGCACGAATGGTTGTTGACTGGATGGTGCCTGAAGGCAACTGGATTGTGTGCCTGGATCGCTCCAACTGGCAGTTTGGAAAGTTCAAAATCAATATCATGATGGTGGCAATTGCTTATAAAGGCACTGCCATTCCTATTGTCTGGACGCTCCTTCCCAAAAAGGGCATGTCCAGCATGGAGGAACGAATCACGCTGCTGAAGCGTTTTATCAACTTACTGGGTACAGAGCGTATACAGTATTTAACCGCAGACCGTGAGTTTCGGGGTGAAAAATGGTTAAAGTGGCTGATAGCGCAGAAAATTCCTTTCCGTATCCGCATTCCAAACGACACCCGCACAATGAACCGCCATCGAACGGAAAAATTGAAAGCGTATCGATTTTTCAGTCTGAAAGTGGGAGAAAGCATGCATCTGAATCATGCACGGGAACTCTGGGGTGTTCGTGTATTTCTTTCCTGTTATCGCTCAGAGCAGGAACGCGTCATCATTATCAGCAATGAAGCAGGTCAGGAGGCGCTGGGTGACTACATGAGGCGATGGGAAATTGAGACACTATTCCAAGCTTTAAAGGGTAGAGGTTTCGATCTGGAGAGTACACACCTGTCAGACAGAGAGCGTATTGAGCGCCTGCTGGGAATTGTAACCCTTGCCTATTGTTGGGCTTACTGCACAGGAGAATGGCGTGCTGAAATTAAGCCCATCAAAAGGCTAAAACATGGACGCCTTGCCAATAGTATTTTTCGATATGGACTGGAGTGGCTGGCAAGCCTTCTGTTTGACCGTACTTCATCCAGTACAGAATTAATGTTTCATATTGAGATGTTTGGCCAGCCTGTAAGGCCAGCCACTCATTGCGACAGTAAGAGTTAGGGATAATTGTCCCCTACAGAGGCAAAATATGCAGAACAGGTTAATGTGCTTGATTTTGTCGAAACCGATAAAAAAGGTAAACAGCATATCTGGTGCTGGGTGACTGATATTCCGCTTAACGAAGAAACCATAGAACCCGTCATGAAAGGAGGGCGCTGCCGATGGCATATTGAGAACCAGACGTTTAACACCCTGAAAAATCAAGGCTACGATCTCGAACATAACTACGGTCACGGTGAGAAGCACTTAGCCACAAATCTGGCCTATCTGACGATGCTTGCTTTTCTCGTAGATCAAATACAGGAACTGTGCTGTCCCCAGTTTCAGGAAGCTTTAAGAACCCGCTCAAAAGGAGTCCGTATAGCATTATGGAAATGGATACAGGGCTATTTTTTGCATTGGCTGATAAAAACGTGGGAGGGGCTTTTTTACACAGTAACTCATGGTATTGAAGAGAAAAGGGTGATTCCATTCGATACATCATAACCGGCCATATCGTAGCTACGTTCAGGGGTGACATTTTTTCTTTAAAGCTCCGCTTTGTTAATTGGCGGCTCAGTTTTGATCGGCTTCATTATTTTTGCTGCCTTATTGTCAATACCAACGATCATCGACGTTCATCATGCGGGAATAGCTGCCTAAAAGGACTTTGCGGTTATGCCCCTCATAGCGATAATCCTGATATTCATTGTGAGCTAGGACACATAGGTAATCCGTGAGGTAAAGAGCAACTACTTATAGAATTAAGCGTAGGACTATTGCTATTGCAATTTTGTACAAACAAGATAAGTAATACCAGCCGAATATTCAACTACGCCATTGGAAAACCACTATGAACCTAAACAATAAAAATATTCTGATTACTGGTGCTGCCCAGGGTATTGGTCAGGCTATGGCCGTTTATCTTTGCCAAAAGGGAGCCAATGTGGCCTTATTGGATCTGAATAGGGAAAAGCTGAAAAAAACCACAGATCTCTGTGAAAAGGCAGGTAGCAAGGTCATGGCATTAGAGATTGATGTATCCAGCGAGTCACAGGTTGAAGGTGCTATCCAGAAAATCAGCAACAACCTTGGCTCACTGGATGGCCTGATCAACAATGCCGGAATCTTGAGGGATGGGCTTCTGGTAAAAACAAAAAAAGGGCAAATCCTTCAGAAATTATCCTTGGAACAGTGGCAATCCGTTATTAATATCAATCTCACCGGTGTCTTTCTGTGTGGCCGGGAAGTGGCCGCCCATATGATCGAAGCTGGATCAAAGGGCGTCATTATTAATATTGCCAGCATTTCAAGTGCCGGTAATTTTGGTCAAAGCAATTATGCTGCCGCCAAAGCTGGAGTCGTAGCCCTAACCACCACCTGGGCCCAGGAGCTTGCCCGTCATGGCATTCGCTGTGCGGCCATAGCCCCGGGAATGATTGAAACAGAAATGACCTCGGCTATAAAACCTGAAGCCAGGGCAAAAATTAATGCAGGTATTCCCCTGGGTCATATGGGACTGCCAAAACACATTGCCCAGACAGCGGCCTTTATTTTTGAAAACCACTATATTAATGGGCGGGTTATAGAAGTGGATGGGGGGCTAAGGCTATAGACAGGGTGCATAAGCACTCTGCTCAAAAGATCATCCATTGATCCACTGCACCAATACCATCTACATATCACCACTTATATCCAATCCCTAATTTAACCTGGTTATCCGTCTTTTCCGCATCATCCACAGGCCGACCATCATAATCAAAATAGTGGGACAGCTTTAGCTCAAGAGCCTCAGTCAGGCTGATTTTAAGCCCGTGTTCACCATCCACGATTAGCTTATTGCCACTGCCAAGGCGGTAGAAAACCTTGTTATCCAGAAAATACTCCATTCCCCTGGGAAATACTTTCCGATAATGGATATCCCAGGTCAGGGCATAGTGTTTCTGATCATTTTCATTTTTGTAATCCTCCCATAAATGGGTAACACCTACACTGGTTAGCAACGTCCCATCAAGGGTTTCCCAGAAGCGATAGCCTCCGCTGGCACCAAAGGAAGTTCTTAGTTGCAAGTCTGCCGCTGAGTCATGACTTTGGTCTGCGGCACCTTTGACAAACCAGTGCTCTGTCAAATAGCGGCTATAGGAGTAACCTAATTCCCATTCAGAGGTTCTCACTCCCTTCTTGTTTTCCACTTCAACATCCCATTTAATGAGATTCTTATTCCACCGGTCATTGATGCCCAGGTTGCCATCAACACTGATGATGAGCTCATCCTTGTTACCTTTCTTACTGTCAAAACTGACCCCGATAGACCCCGTCACCTCCCACTCATCAGCCAATACGGGTTTTTTTCGGGTAATTCCCGCCACTGGCCAGGCTGCCGAAAAACTTCTGGCATAGCCATCCTCATCAATAATGGTCAGCCGTTTCCCCTTACTTTCGAGCAATCGCTTACTGGCCTGGCTTTCACCAATCATGCTAACCCACAAAGGTTCATCCCCATGAATAGCCCTGACATATCGCCAACTGACATTAATGGTTCCGGCATACCGGGTACTCAAGGAGAGTTGACCTGACTCCAGCTTTTCTATTTTTCCGGAAATCACATCACCATTTTCCAGCCATACCGTATCTGCCCGGGCAACATTAACATTCCAGGCTAAACATACTGCCAATAACTGCACGACAGGCAATGAATAAACACCAAGTAAGCTCCCGATGGTGCGGAGCAACATAAATCCCCCGAACAAAACAAAACCGTTATAACTGATTTTAAATGGCGGCAGGATTCCATACTTTACGCCTATAAATCAAACCGGGTAATGGCAAATAGTGGCGTTCAAGCAAGTTAAAAAGCTAAAGTCGTTAAAATAAAGTAGGATAGGCGGGAGCTAGGGGCTGTTGAGGTTTTATCATGTGCTCAGCCAAAGCCAGCGGTTTCGTGGCTAGGCGCAGCAGCGCAGGAATAACCTAAAGGTCACTCGTACTGACGTCTTTCAAGCTGCTGTAACGACGGCACGGAAGCGCTGGCTTTGGCCCTTCGGGTGATTCGTAAAGCGGCCTTCCGGCTGTGTTGAACTGGCTTGACGTAGAATAACTACGCGCTGCGCCAGTCCGCCCGGTGTGCCCCATTGGGTATTGCGTAAGGCCGCTTTACGAACCACTGAGCTCATGATAAAACCTCAACAGCCCCTAGAATTTTAAACGGAGATATCACTTGTCTTCCCCGGTAGACCCCAAAAGGGTATGGTACATTTTAAGCCAGATTCCAACAGGCAAAATTATCACTTATGGTCAGCTTGCTGAAATGGCAGGTGCCCGCGGCTGTGCAAGGATCATAGGCAATATTCTCAAGCAATTGCCATCAGGTACAGGTCTTCCATGGCATCGGGTTATAAACTGTAAAGGTCGTATTTCTTTCCCGGAAGGGTCTGCACACTACCAAAAACAAAAAGAACGACTGGAACAGGAGGGAATATCCCTCACAACAGGAAAAGTCGATCTTCAAACTTACCGCTGGAATGGAGAATAAATTATGGAAGACACGCCAGAAGATATTGCCCTGGCAGTGGAGATTATTCGTCAGCTTGAAAATCTGGCATACCCGGAAGAGGCTATTCTTCAGGCAATGATTTACGTCTGCAAAGACACCCTGAACAAACTGCCTGATCAGGCTAGCAAAGCGCACTGGCGGAATAAAATTACTCTGGCCCTGGCCGATTCATCTTCGCCTAACTAGGGGCTGTTGTGGCAATATCTCTAGGGGCTGTTGACGTTTGATCATGAGCTCAGTGGCTCGTAAAGCGGTTTTCCGCAATACCCAATGGGGCACACCGGGAGGACTGGTGCAGGCATAGTTATTCTACGTCAAGCCAGTCCAACGCAGTCGGAAAGCCGCTTTACGAGCCACCCGAAGGGCCAAAACCAGCGGTTCCGTGCCGTCGTTGCAGTAGCTTGAAAGACGCGAGTACGCGTGACCTTTAGGTTATTCCTGCGCTACTGCGTCTAGCCACGAAACCGCTGGTTTTGGCTGAGCACACGAGCACACGTCAACAGTCCCTAAATCGGGTGGCCTATTGTGGCCACCTTTTAAAATAAGCAACAGTAGCACTACCTATGCCCTCTAAGCCCCTTTCATCCTGGTGGGAATCCATCCAGGTTTATCGCCACCCCAAGGCCATTTCGCTATTCTTTCTTGGTTTTTCGGCAGGCCTGCCGCTAATGTTGCTGTTCTCAAGCCTGTCTTTCTGGCTCAGGGAAGCCGAGGTCAGCCGTGCAACCATTGGTTTTTTCAGCTGGATCGGCCTGGCCTATAGCATCAAGTGGATTTGGTCACCCCTGATCGACAAATTACCCTTACCACTATTAAAAACCTGGCTTGGACGCCGACGTTCCTGGCTGCTGGTCAGTCAGGCAGGTATCACATTGGGTCTTATTGGCATGGCCCTCACCGACCCTGCCATTAGCCTGGAGCAAATGGCAATACTGGCCGTTGTGGTAGCGTTTTGCTCCGCCACCCAGGATATAGTCATCGACGCTTATCGTATTGATGCCGCGGAAGAAAAACTGCAAGCTGCCCTCGCAGCAACTTATATGATGGGCTATCGCCTGGCTATGATCGCAGCAGGAGCGGGTGCCCTGGCTATTGCAGGCTTTGCTGCCGGCACCAGTGAAGGCTATGTTCCCCAGGCCTGGATGACCGCCTATCTGTGTATGGCTGCACTCATGGGTATGGGTATTGTCACCACCCTGCTGATTGCTGAACCGGCAACACCAACAAAACCACCGGCATTAGAGCAAAAAGCGATTGACTGGATGACCAGCAAATCTCACTTACCAGACAGAATAGTAAAGTTAGCAGGATGGTTTTATGGCACAGTGATTTGCCCATTTGCAGATTTTATCGGCCGACACCGTTGGCAGGCCGTGCTACTGCTGGCATTAATAAGCACCTATCGTATTTCAGATATTGTCCTGGGCATCATGGCCAACCCGTTTTATGTGGATCTTGGCTTTACCAAACAGGAAGTGGCCGCTGTTTCCAAAATATACGGCGTCATAATGACCCTGGTGGGAGCCGGGATTGGTGGCCTGCTGACCATGCGTTTTGGGGTCATGCGTATGTTATTTGCAGGTGCCCTGCTTTCTGCTTTAACCAACCTTCTGTTTGCCGCGATGGCTCATGTGGGTCACGATATTCTCTGGCTAACACTGGTTATTTCCATTGACAACCTGTCCGGTGGTATTGCCACAGCCGCCTTTATTGCCTGGCTCTCCAGCCTGACCAATGTTAATTACTCCGCAACCCAATACGCTTTATTCAGCTCAATGATGCTGTTATTCCCAAAGTTTCTGGCGGGTTTTTCCGGGGTTGTTGTTGATAGTGTAGGCTATAGTCCGTTCTTTATTATGACAGCATTATTGGGAGTCCCGGTGCTTCTGCTGATCTGGCTGGCATCGAAGCACCTTGCTTACCAGTCTGCCCATAGCGGAGAGGATCAATGACTTGCAAAGAAGAAAAATAGAAGGAATCCATAAGGAAAAACCGTTGATGGCAAACCCCGACTTTTCATCAGCAAGCTTGAAAACCTTTCTATCGATTTATCTCCACAGGCGAGCGGTCACTCTGTTTTTTCTCGGCTTTTCTGCGGGCCTGCCCATCATGCTGGTATTTTCCAGCCTTTCCTTCTGGCTCAGGGAAGCAGATGTCAGTCGTTCCACCATTGGTTTTTTCAGCTGGGTAGGGTTGGCCTATGGATTAAAATGGCTATGGTCTCCCCTGATCGACCGGATGCCCTTGCCACTCCTGACCCGGCTTATGGGACGCCGGAGAGCCTGGTTACTGCTATCACAGGTGGCTATCACCCTGTCATTAATGGGTATGGCAGCCACTGATCCCGTAGCCGATCTTTGGACTATGGCATTATTTGCAGTATTTGTAGCTGTTTCATCGGCTTCCCAGGATATTGTTATTGATGCTTACCGTATTGAAGCCGCAGAGCAAAAACTTCAGGCTGCCCTTGCCGCTGCCTATATGCTGGGATATCGGCTGGCCATGATTCTGGCTACGGCCGGGGTACTCTCTATTGCAGCCTTTTTTGGTAGCGCAGATGGCGGTACCTATGAGCTGATCCCCTGGCAAATGGCGTATCTATTTATGGCGGGCTTTATGTCCATAGGAATAATAACTACTTTAGCCATAGCTGAACCTCATGCTCCCACACAGCCTGCCATGGAGAAACGGGCACAACAATGGATGGAGCAGCACGTTCATTTACCTTTGCCAATACTCAGATTAGTTACCTGGTTTTATGGTGCGGTTATTTGTCCCTTTATGGATTTTTTTTCCCGCTATCGCTGGCAGGCACTGTTAATACTGGCCCTGATAAGCACCTATCGAATCAGTGATGTGGTCATGGGAATCATGGCGAATCCGTTTTATGTGGATCTTGGCTACAGCAAGCAGGAAGTGGCAGCCATAACCAAGGTTTTGGGCGTTATCATGACCTTGCTGGGTGCTGGTATTGCCGGTGTGTTAATCCTCAGACTTGGTATCATGCGTATTCTGTTTCTATCAGGAGTGCTTGTGGCAGTGACGAACCTGCTGTTTTCGTGGCTGGCACTAATTGGTCATGATCTTGTCTGGTTTACCGCTGCCATCTCCCTGGATAACTTGGCTGGCGGTATGGCTGCCGCTGCCTTTATAGCGTATCTGTCAAGCCTCACCAATATTAGCTATTCTGCCACCCAATATGCCCTGTTTAGCTCCATCATGGCCTTATTCCCCAAGTTTATTGCCGGGTTTTCCGGTGTCCTTGTGGATCATCTGGGATACGCTTTGTTTTTTGCCATCAGCGCTCTTATGGGTATTCCCACTTTAATACTTATTGCATTGGCCTGGCGCTATACTCCAGCCGTTGAGGACAATCGGTCAATAAAAGAAGAAAATGTCACTATGGCGCAAAAATAGAGAGAAGTTATGATTCATTAACATCAGCCCAAACCCGTGAATCTGTTGCCCCATGATTCACAGGTTCGCACTGAGGTTAAATTAATCCCTGAAATTATTATACTGCAAGGGCATATCCAGCTCGGCCTCTTTCAGTAAAGCAATCACGGCTTGCAGATCATCCCGCTTTTTACCCGTAACCCGAACCTGCTCACCCTGAATCGCCGGCTGAACCTTAAGCTTGGCATCTTTAATCATCCTGGTTATTTTCTTCGCCACCTCTTTATCCAATCCCTGACGAACAGAAACCTCCTGTTTCACCTGTTTACCAGAAGGGTAAAACTCCTTAACTTCCAGACACTTAACATCGATACTGCGCTTAACCATCTTGGTTTTCAGCATTTCCAGCATCTGTGCTAGCTGAAAATCAGCTTCTGCAGTCATCTGAATCTGGGCATCACTTTTGCTAAAGTTGGCATCCACTCCCCGGAAATCATAGCGTGTGGTCAATTCCCGGTTTGCCTGATCCACCGCATTAGTCAGCTCATGCATATCGACTTCAGAAACAATATCAAATGAAGGCATACAAATATTCCTGAATAAAGGCTAATTCTCTATTGTATCCGAGATTAAGGTGAATGTGGCGTGCTTCAGTATTCAGGCTTGGCCATTGGCTACAATAAAAGTTAAGGGACGTTTTGTTGACAGAAGACTACAGAGAAAGGTTTACGGAGGAACACAGCAATGAGCAGAGGGAGCAGCATTGGCAATGCACCGGGGACATTACCCTCTGGTCATCAGGCAGAACCCGAAATTCCAGCTGGACAAAAGCAGCCACCAGAACCTAAAAAGTACCTTCCCCACCAGCAACAGCAGATACAGTCGCCCCTGCCAAAAAAGAAGCTAGCAGAAAGAATGACCCAAAAGGCAGAAACCGCCCAACATTTACCATCCGTGCAAGAGTCCCCTTTTCATCGCCTTCAGAGCCAAATCTCATGCAGTGACAATCTAACCGAGCTTCAGGATTTGTATACTGCTCTTGAAGATGAACCGTTACGCAAATAGTGGAGGACATTTTCTCTGCCGATACAGACGCCATGGATCTAGAGGCTCTTCGCACCGTTTATTTAAGCCATACTTCAGACAATGCCGGAGTTACGCCCGTTTGGGATAAACTCACTGCACACATTGCTCATTCAGGGCCAGAAATAGTAGAGAGTGGTAATCAAGAGGCTATCCAGCTTATGTTTGATATCTGCCGCGAATCTCGCGCAGGACTTTGCCCCTCTAAGGAATTTTGTGAAGGAGCGCCGTACCGGGGAGTACGGTCGACTGAGCAAAACTTTCTTAGAGGGGCAAAGGACAAGCGAGAACGGGAGCATGTTTATGAAATATCCGGGCTAGTGATCCTCCAGCCTGAAACCAATTCTCACCGTTATTTGAAAATGGGCCACTTCTCCATCTTCAATATGCCCCCGATGACTGACCACTTCATACCAGCCAAGGTTTTTTAAACTGACGCTTGCCGTTGCTATAGCATTCCGGATTGCATCATCACTGCTAACCGTAGACGTTCCTACAACTTCTGTAATCTTGTAAACATGCCCCATACCATGACTCCGATCTGACCTGAACAAGAACAGGGCTTTACCCCGGCATGGGAAAGTATAGCCAGTGTTTTATCATAGCTATAAAATAAACGGATCAATTGAGTTATAGGGTTTTCATCTCTGTTCATGAATAAACTAAACTGGTGCATTCTTGGCGCTGGCAGCATGGGTTGCCTGTGGGCAGCAAAACTTTCAGAAAAAGGCATCAGTCCCACACTTATTTTGCGGCCAGAGCGATTCCACGGTCTGGGGAAAAATCAGGTCACACTAAAGTTAACTGCATTTTCCGGTATTGTAACTGAACACCATCTCTCAATCACCAGTGCTAAAGCCATTAATACGCCCATTGATCGACTGATAGTGTGCACAAAAGCCCAGGATGCAAAAAAAGCAGTACTACCCTTAAAAGATCAGCTGACGCCAGCAAGCAGCCTGCTTTTGCTACAAAACGGGATGGGTAGCCAACAGGAAATCGTCGATTTATTACCAGAACAGAACATCTGGGCCGGTTCCAGCACTGACGGTGCATTTTTGACCGAACCTTTTAAGGTCTGTCATGCGGGTAAAGGGGAGACGACCATTGGTGAAATCCAGTGGGGCCATCAAACGGCACAGTTCCCTTTTTCAGACTTGCTTGATAATTTTGGACTGGCCGTTCATAAAACATCAGATATAAAACAAATTCTATGGCGAAAACTGGCTGTCAACTGCTGTATCAATGGTCTAACCGCTCTGTATGATTGTAAAAATGGCGCATTAGTTGACCATCAGGAAAAATATAAACACCTCACTAACCTCATCAGTGAAACCAGCAGAACACTCAAGGGACTCAACAAAAACCTGAATACTGACATATCCCGACTAGTGGAGTCTGTCTGTAGAAAAACGGCGAACAATATATCCTCCACGTGTCAGGATGCCCGATCTGACCGGATGACCGAACTGGCTTACATCAATGGCTTCCTGCTAAACCTTGCCAGGCAGCATGGGATTGCTATGCCTGAATACTCAAAACTGCTATCAGCTCTTAAGCTAAAGGGAATCGCACTATAAATCGCAAAAACGAAATCGCAAAAATGCCATTTATTGCTATGGTATTGACTGTTCCCTTAAATAAATCAGTCAAGTTCACGCTCTATGATCAGGACTTTGTTGACGGTATTAACCTTGTCTGTCCTTGCATTACCGTCACACGCCGTTTTTTTGGTAACAAAGCAACCCTTTGTTTCCAAATACACCCTGGAATCCATGTCCGGTGAAATGATTCAGGAAAGATACCCCCAGGGGATCAAAGTCACCAACAAGGATGTACCTGAAGATTTACGCCATAAGCTGAAGGAACTTGAAAAAAAAGGGTATTCCGTTAAATGGGATAAACCGGACTATGAAAGGCTTCAGACACACACCTTCTATGTGATCCGGAAAAATAGATTTTTATACTATTTTTCCAACATGTTCGCTGACAACGCCAGTTGTTCGCCTTTTTTTCGGCATCAATTCCTTGATCATACTCTGAAGCTATCACCAGCTATAAACATAACCTGTCTCAATGAATTAAGCTCAATCCCGGTAACGTCATACTCTAACGCTTTAAAAAACCATCCCCATTGGGACAACCTGGGATTTACCGGCATGATCGCAGCCCCACAGGAAGTATCCGCATGGTTAAACCAGACAGCCAAAGAAGCAGAAAGCCTGCTCCAAATGGCGTTGAAAAAATGCCGGATTAAGCTTTCCCCCGAACATCTATCGGAAATCAGCAAGCTGGTTGTCCTGCAATATCTTAATGACTCGGTTAATGGACTTTTTTACCAGAGCAACGCCAGTCCCCTTACCTATTACCGAAAACGGGCGGTGGACTCTCTGGGAGGCCATATTGAGTGATTTTTCAAGGAACCCGGCAATTCACCATAAAATGAAAAGCCTGCAAACAAAAGCAATAAAGAACCTACCGGCAAAAGACACACTGTTGTATTCTTGCCAGTTTCACCCCCTGATTACAGAGCTAAGATGGAAGAGCATTACCACCCCCTTCAGATTGAAAACCAGGCTCAAGAGTACTGGGACAAGCATCACAGTTTTACAGTGACAGAAGATGAGAGCAAGGAAAAGTACTACTGCCTTTCCATGTTTCCTTATCCCAGTGGTCGCCTCCATATGGGCCATGTGCGAAACTACACCATCGGCGATGTGGTATCCCGGTATCAGCGAATGCAAGGCAAAAATGTCCTTCAGCCCATGGGCTGGGATGCCTTTGGCCTGCCCGCAGAAAATGCCGCCATTAAAAACAAGACAGCCCCAGCCCCCTGGACCTATGAGAACATTGATTATATGCGGGGCCAGCTAAAGCGCCTGGGCTTTGGCTACGACTGGAGCCGGGAACTGGCTACCTGTAAACCGGAATACTACAAGTGGGAACAATGGTTCTTCACTCAACTTTATGAAAAAGGCCTGGTTTACAAAAAAATGGGCACCGTAAACTGGTGTCCTAATGACGAAACCGTGCTGGCTAATGAGCAGGTTGAAGATGGCCGTTGCTGGCGCTGTGATACCAAGGTTGAACGTAAAGAGTTGCCCCAGTGGTTCGTCAAGATTACCGCCTATGCTGATGAGCTACTGGCAGACCTGGATCAGCTGGAAGAATGGCCAGAACAGGTCAAGGCCATGCAGCGCAACTGGATAGGTCGCTCCGAAGGTGTTCAAATGACCTTCAGTGTGGCTGCATCCTCTCTGGAACACACACTGGAAGCCCCTGACACATTCCAGATCTATACCACCCGTCCTGATACCCTGATGGGGGTGACTTATGTAGCCGTTGCTGCCGAACACCCCCTGGCCCAGGCGGCTGCTAGCAATAACCCCAAACTGGCCGAATTTATCAGCGACTGTAAAAAGAATACCGTCTCTGAAGCCGACATGGCCACTCTGGAAAAAATGGGCGTTGATACCGGAATCAAGGCGATTCACCCGGTTACCGGTGAGGAAGTCCCGGTATGGGCTGCCAATTTTGTGCTGATGGATTATGGTACTGGCGCAGTGATGTCTGTACCTGCCCACGACCAACGCGACTTTGAGTTTGCCACCCGCTTCGGGCTGACCATTAAACAGGTCATAAAACCGGCTAATGATAATACCCAATGCGATACCAGCAAGGCCGCCTTCACAGAAAAAGGCCTTCTGATCAATTCCGGTGACTTTGATGGCCTCAGCTCGGAAGATGCGTTCCACGCCATTGCTGAGTGGCTGGCTAACGCCGGAAAAGGGGAAAAGCAGGTTAACTATCGCCTGCGTGACTGGGGGGTTAGCCGACAGCGCTACTGGGGTACGCCTATTCCCATGCGCTACCTGGAAGATGGCACAGAAGCACCTGTTCCTCTGGAAGACCTCCCGGTCAGATTGCCTGAAGACGTGGAAATGGATGGTGTTCAGTCCCCTATCAAAGCGGATCCTGAATGGGCAAAAACCACCCATAATGGCCAGGCGGCCCTGCGGGAAACAGACACCTTTGATACCTTTATGGAATCAAGCTGGTACTATGCCCGTTACTGTTCACCACAAAGCGATACCATGCTGGATCCGGCTGCCGCCAATTACTGGCTGCCCGTAGATCAGTATATTGGCGGCATTGAACATGCCGTAATGCACCTGCTCTATTCCCGTTTCTATCACAAACTGCTCCGTGATGCGGGCCTGGTTAACAGTGACGAACCCTTCAAACGTCTGCTTTGCCAGGGAATGGTACTGGCTGACACCTTCTACTCTTTGGATGAGAAAGGCGTCAAGCAGTGGGTTGCCCCCACCGATGTCACCGTCGAGCGGGATGAAAAAGGACGCCTGGTAACGGCTACCCACAACGCAACAGGTGAAGCCGTTAGCTATGCGGGCATGAGCAAAATGTCCAAGTCCAAAAACAACGGCATTGACCCCCAGCAGATGATTGACCAGTATGGCGCCGACACCATTCGTCTCTACACAGTATTTGCCTCACCTCCAGAACAAACCCTGGAGTGGTCAGAAAGTGGCGTAGAAGGTGCTCACCGTTTCCTTCGCCGTTTCTGGAAGCAGGTGTGTGATCACCTGGGCAAAGGAGAAGTGGCAGTTCTGGATACAGATGCCCTGACCAAAGAGCAAAAGGCATTGCGTCGTAAAACCCATGAGACCATCAAAAAGGTCACTGATGACTTTGAACGACGCCTGACATTTAATACAGCCGTGGCAGCCGTTATGGAACTAACCAATGCCACCAGCAAATTCTCTGATAATTCTGAACAGGGACAGGCTGTATTAAGAGAGGCACTGGAGGCGACAACCCTGATACTGGCACCCATTGCCCCTCATATTGTCCATAGCCTCTGGCAGGCCTTTGGCAATAGCACACCAGTACTGGAGGCCCAGTGGCCCAGGGTGGACGAAAATGCTTTGGTTAAAGATGCCATTACCCTGGTTATTCAAGTTAACGGCAAGGTACGTGCCAAGCTTGAAGTTGCCGCGGACATGTCCAAAGAGGCCATTGAAAAGCTGGCTCTGGAGCAACCCAACGTCACTAAATTCACCGATGATAAAACTATTCGCAAAGTCATCGTAATTCCGGGAAAGTTGGTGAATATTGTCGCTAACTAAACGATTCAGGTTTTGTTGACAAAACCACTGGTCTGGCAATCTATCGGAAGACGGATAGGTTGCCAACCTAATATCCTGCCCTCCTTCTGCAATCATAAAACACTTTATTACAACCTAACCCATTAATTGACTGGACACCTGCTCAGTAAATAGGGATATTATTCCTCTGAAAGGCAATGGCAATCTTCGCCAATAACTCCTTGCATATTGGCAAAGCTGCCTGGCTGATGCGTTTATCCTGCAGATTCAAAAAAAAAGAGGACAGGAGTAACACGGATGATCAGTGAACAAAAACAGATAAGGACATTGCTGGAAGAAAGAATCCTACAGTTTAAGGCATGGTCTGATACCTCCCCTAAAGCAACGGGCAACCTGACGGTAAGAAAGTTTCCCTGCCAGGTGGAACTGCTTGATTTCAGAACATCCAAAGAAAGGCAGCCAAGTGGCCAGGCAAAACTGAGAGTGATCCTTTCCAACAAAAGACAACTCTGGTCAGCTGAAATGACCATGTCCTTTTTCACCCGCACCGTCAGAAAACCGGGATATGAAGACCTGAAGCCCGGTATCTATTTCCATACTTTTCCGCCCTCCGGAAAACCAGAGTTAATCAAATCATTCAAGATTATTATGAACACTCCGGGAGCTTACGAACCCGCAGATTTCAATGAGTGGTTTCATTACTGGATTCAGCGGGTATTGAAAGACCCTTGCATTAAGTCGCTATTTGCCAACAAACAGCTGATTTCAGAAAATGAAATTGATGCCGAGCTATTTGGGCAATAAAGAAGTCATGTTCTAAGGCTCGTTTCCAGGCTCCAGAAAGTGTCGCGAAAATCTGAATTTTCTCCGTCGTCATCCCGTACAAGGACTGTACGGGATCCATACCACAGGGAGGTGAATCTCTCAGCCCGCATGATACGCGCGGTTAGACTGCCTTCCATGGCAGATGGATCCTGTACAATCTCGGCAATTGCTCCTTGCATTGCTCTACCTCCTGCATCCATGCAGTCGCCTGTACAGGATGTACGGCATTGAATCTATTTCAGATTTTCGCGACAACCTCGGGACGCTGGGAACAAGAAGAAATGAGAAGAAAAAACTCAGCCGTGTTTTAGCCAGAAAGCTTTATTTTAAAACTTCAGCTACAACCCGACGGTTTTTCTGACGGCCTTCCATTGTGCTGTTATCAGCTACAGGCTCAGATTCGCCCTTACCGATTACATCAATACGACTCTGGTCAATTCCATGCTCCTGCACCAGGATCTGGCGAACCACCTCTGCCCGCTGCTGAGACAGTTTTTCGTTGTAGGCTGCCGGGCCTTTGCTATCGGTATGACCTTCTACAACAATACGTACCTCTGGATGACGTTTCATAAAGTCCGCCATTTTTTCAACGGTACTCATGTCACCGTCACGAAGCGTATCGGAGTCGAAACCAAATTCAACCAACAGATCAATCTCTTCCATCGGAATACAACCAGTGGCATCAACAGTGCTGCCAGCAGGGGTATTCGGGCAAAGATCCTGGCTGTCAACAACACCATCCATATCGCTATCCGGTGGTGCTACAGGCTGAACTACCTCTTCTTCCTGAACAGGGGGAGGGGGAGGGGCAGGTTCAGTCTGCTGGACAGGCTTCGCTGGAGAACCGAATGTCCAGGTCAGAGCTACATTCACCATCCCTTCTGTCTGGCCATAATCCAGGCTACGAATAGCCCTGATATCACCACGCAACGATAGATTGGGCATCAATGCTTTCCGAACTCCACCACCAAAGCTCATTCGGGTATCTTCACGGTCACGGGTAAATTCACGGTTCTCACGCAGCTCCCCGATACCAACCAGCGCATAAGGTGTCCAGTCACCATCCCAAGGCCTAAGGTCATAGAATCCATCAAGGCGATAGTTTTTGATTTTAGCTTCGCCTGCGTTTTTCTGGTCTGTCTTGAACTGGGAGTAAATACCCTCCAGGCTCATGCGATCATTAAAGCGATAGCCGATACCGATCTCCGGCCCCCAGTTATTATCCAGGCTTCGTTCACTGTCAAATGCGGTATATCCCCCTCCCAGACTAAAAGTGAACCCCTTGTCAACCACTGTATTTGCCAGGGCACTGGTGCTGACAACAGCAGCCACCGCAGCACTGAGCAGTGTGCGGGAAAAAGAATGAAGCTTCATACGTACTCCTTGGTCATTATGTCTGAATCATCTCCAGTCCCAACCGGTATTTTTCTTATATCCGGTTTTCCCGTGATACAGTAAGGGAATAACGCAGTTTTGAAAAGAGTGGTTACTGCTTATTAACAATAATATTAAGGAGCAGAGCAGTGTCTCGTTTTATCAAAGGATTGATGATCACCCTTATAACCTGCCTGCTCGGCTGGAAAGGGTTAAGCTATTACCTGGAAAAAAAGCTGACAAAGCAGTTGGATGAGCTGATAGCCACAGCCTCAGGCTTTGTAAATATTCACTACGACAAACTCAGTGTCCACTTTAATGGTCAGGTGTCTTTATCCCGGCTTACCATAAAGCCATTATTCGAGGGCAGTAGTCTCATTACTACAGTAGATAGAGTATCAGTAACATTCCCAAATACCCTTTATCTAATTAACAAGATTCTTAGAGAAAGTGACACCTCCCCTGAATCTCTTTCCATCCATTTTGAAAACTTATCCAACCCTTCGGGAATAGATGACCTCAACGCGTTACTCCAAGAATATGACAAACTCAACAACGCCTTAAAAGAACATATCGAACCCGTTTGTGGCGACCGCTTTTTTTTAACCGGTAAAGACCTTAAGGCCTTGGGCTATGGTTCATCGGCAATGAATCTAACTGCAAATTATCAGTTCAATGAGTCCCACCGTGAACTCACATCGGCCATCCAATTCCAATGGCCTGAAATAGGATCTTTGGAGCTGGAAACCAAAATCAGCAATATCGATGGGCTTCCTCCCGCTAAAATAATTAATACACCACGTTTTGAAAAACTCTCGCTGGAATTTAACGACTACGGACTTACATCAAGACTGACTCAATTCTGTGCAACTAAAGCAGGCTTATCCCAACAGGACTACATTGTTAAAGAATCCTCCCAGCCTGATATCTACTATGGATACACCCTTGGACTCCTATTTAATGATGCAATGAAGCACGGATATCAGGATTTCCTTACCACACCAGGCAAAATAACCCTGTCCGCTTTACCCTCTATAGACTTTCACCCCCTTGCCTTGTCAAATCTACCCCCTGAATACTGGGTTGAGAATCTGGGGCTGTCCCTTCAGATTAATGGTAAGGATATTACACCACTACAGTTACAACCCGGGCCATTATTTAGGCTGCTTTCAGAACTGCAGGAGACGAAAAAAACCAAGACTGAACCCCGTCATGACTATTCCAGCCCCCGGGATAAAGTACCGCCAAAGCCTTCATTCCAGGTCATTGAAAAAAGTAACATTAGCCGTTATATCAATAACAAAGCCCGGATTCAGATAACAAATAATCAGGTATACGAAGGCAGAGTCCTGGATGCAGATACAAACCAGTTAGTCATTGAATACTGGGTTTCCGGGGGAACAGCAACACTGCCAATTAAGCTGGATCGCATTGAATCTATTGAAATCTGGAAATAATCCATCCCCCCAGGGGGCATGTTCAGGATAAAGGCCAGAAAAACCATCCTTGACTTCAAAGGTTTTACCATTTAACTGAAATCGGTACTCTTGGGTTTCAGGCTTCATAAAAAAGTATTGTCATGAATAAGTACAGCCGAGCAATTTTACCTACCCCCGACTCTGCAGTAACTAATGGTCAGTGCAATTTTGGGACGTTCGATAGCGCTATCGTCAATTTGAACCTGCTGGATGCCAAAAAACCCCTGGGGCTATCACTGCCCACTGGCATCCAGGGCTTCAGATTAAAGGAGTGGGAAGCCATCCAGATCGCCTGTAAAGACTGGTTTTTTTGCGTTTCAGTCTATAACACAAAAACCATTGGCACGGCGATTATCATGGCCTATGACCGGAATAAAGGGCGTATGTATGTCTATCAGCACAAGGTGCCTTGCTGGAAGCTCAAAGTCCCCAGTGGACTGGCAAACAGTCACTGCTATTACCACAGCCCGAACTTTAAAATTGATATCAACAACCAGCTTGATTCAAAGCGGGTGACGATTTCTTTTTCTGCAAAAAAATTTAAACACCAACCTAACCTGGAAGCCTCATTTACCGGACACTACCAAACCCAGCCCATTGTTATTATCCAACCATTCGGAGACAACCGCCCCCTTTATTCACATAAATCACTAATGTCGTCTGAGGGTACATTAAACGTCGATAGTCATATTTATAATTATACGTCTCAGGATACCTGCATGATTATGGATGATCACAAAGGCTATTACCCTTACATCATGAAATATGACTGGGCTACCGCTATGGGCTTTAATGACAGGGGAGAGCTTCAGGGTTTTAACCTGACGGATAACCAGGTAACAGACCATGAAAAGTACAATGAAAACTGTCTCTGGCTTGGCGGCACTATGCACCCCTTACCACCCATAAAGATTCAACGCCCTGAAGGCGTCACCGGCACATGGCATATCCGGGACGATTACCACATGGTCAGGCTAAGCTTTACACCTCTGGCGGATGTTCCCAATTACCTTAATCTGGGCTTTGCAGAAACCCGTTATCATGGTCCCACCGGCGAATTTAAAGGCTTTATTATGTCTCCTGATAAACAGCAGATAGATTTTGATGGCTTTATCGGTATGGGAGAAAAAAAATATATTCGGATGTAATGTCCTAAACCGCGCCAACGTAGAAAGTACATATTTTCTAGCCCTTTGACTGGCGCGGTTTAACGATTAATCAATAATCATCAAACCAAAAACTTTGATTATTTAAATCACTTCAAGTAGATTCGTTCCCCTGTCTCTCAACCACCAGACATTTGATAGCTTATATTCAAGGATTAGCCTATAGGGCCTGTTGCCACACATGATAATGCTGTTTTTTCGTACAGGCCTCCTCGTCCTGCTCACGCTCTTTACTGTTATCGCACAGGGTGCTCCCCTGAAATTAAAGCTAACAGGACTCGATAAAGAACTTGAGGAAAATGCCAGTCTCTACCTGAATACCCTGCCCCCCATTGATCCACATCAGCTGCCCGGTTTCCGACAACATATCAAAGAGAAAATCAGCCATTCGCTGGAAGCCCTAGGGTATTATCATTCAGTCACAACACTGCAGCTCTCGGAAAAAAACCAAAATACACTGCTGGTCAACGTTGATGCGGGAACACCTGTTATTATCCGAAAGCTTCAGCTAAACCTGTCCGGTGATGCCCTCGAAGACCAGGCTTTCTCGGATTTCAAGACAAACCTGCCATTGCAGGAAGGCGATATACTGGATCAGGGCAAATACGAGGCCATAAAAAGCACTCTGGTTAACCTGGCCCTGGCCCGGGGCTACTTCGATGCAAGCCTCACCCAGCATACCATCGAGATCTTCCCGAAAGAAAATAGTGCCCACATAACACTATCTATGGAGACGGGACACCGCTATCAGTTTGGAGCTCCCATCTATAGCAAAATGACGGCACCCACCCAGAAGCTACTGGAATACCTGATCAATTTTCAACCGGATCAATCTTACGACTCCGTTAAATTAGGCAAATTAACTCAGGATATTTCTTCAACCGGCTATTTCCAGAACATCGACGTTCACCCCGTTAAGGAAGATATAGATGACCTGGCTGTTCCCATATTTATTGGCGTAAAGCCCAGGCTAAAACACGAGTTACAGGTGGGTGCTGGCTATTCAACCGATGAAGGCCCCCGTGGTTTTTTGAACTGGGATAAACCCTGGGTCAATCATTATGGGCACAGCCTGAGCAGTGAAGCCATGATCTCGGGAAAACGAACCGAGATATCGTCCAGCTATAAAATTCCTGCCGGAAACCCCCTGCAAGACTACTACAGCCTACAGCTGGGCTATCAGCGCAAATATATTCAGGATACAGACAGCAGCTTACTTTCCACCTCGGTTCACCGCTGGACAAAACGTTCTTTAAGAAAGAAAAACAGTTGGGACCAGGATGTATTCTTTCGGGTGGAATCAGAAAGTTTTGAACAGGGCATCCAGAAAGACAAAAACCTTCTTCTTATTCCCGGCGTCTCATTCAGTCGTCGACGTATACGTGGTGGAGCTGATCCTCACTGGGGCGATCAGCAGCTGGCAAAACTTGAACTATCCAGCCGGTCCTGGGGTTCTGACGCAGACTTTATCAAGGCCTGGGGCCGAACCAAATGGTTACGAACCTATGCCAAAAAACACCGTGTCATGACCCGCTTTGAACAGGGGGCTATCTGGATGCCTGGAGACATCACTGATATTCCCCCTTCCCTTCGCTTTTTTGCCGGAGGTGACCAGTCCATCAG
This sequence comes from Endozoicomonas sp. Mp262, assembly GCF_025643335.1. Taxonomy (NCBI): domain Bacteria; kingdom Pseudomonadati; phylum Pseudomonadota; class Gammaproteobacteria; order Oceanospirillales; family Endozoicomonadaceae; genus Endozoicomonas; species Endozoicomonas sp. Mp262. Next base: position 91,619 of record NZ_CP092489.1, read on the forward strand.
AGGTTATGCCTATGAAAGTATCTCCCCCAGGGATAAGGACAACAAGCTAACGGGGGCTCGCTATATGACAGCGGCCAGTTTTGAGTATGCCTACAGCTTTGCCCCTAAATGGCGTATTGCCACCTTTGTGGATAGCGGGACAGCTACTAATAACTACAGGGATAAATGGAAAACCGGTACCGGCTTTGGTATCCGCTGGGTCTCCCCCCTGGGTCAACTAAAGCTGGATCTGGCCTTTGCCATCAGTGAAGAAGACACACCCTGGCGTTTGCACTTTACCATGGGGCCTGAGCTATGAAGCGGCTGATCCGAAGTGTCTTGATATTCATTGTTTTTGTACTGGGCATTCTAACCATCGGCTTTACCCATACGGGCAACCAGTGGCTCTGGCAACAGGCACAAAAGCAGCTTCCTGAACTGGAAGGTGAACTTGTCAGTGGACACTTGGGAACAGGCTGGACTTTTCGCAACCTGGGCTGGAATAACGATCAGGTATCGTTTAATAGCAGACAACTGTCACTGGAATGGAATCCCCTGTCGCTATTAAAAGGCAGGCTTTGGGTAACCGATATTACCGCTACCCATCCCACCCTGGAGTTGTTACCCTCATCTGAACAGGACAGTGTATCCGAAGGGAGTTCTTCTGAATTGTCCATTCCATTATCTGTGGATATTGATAGGGTAACTATCAATGACTTTAAATTCCAACAGGAAGGGCTAACCACTTCATTTAAAAAGCTGTCCACAGCCGTCCATCTTAACAAGGCTGGCCTGGTGGTGGATTCTACTTTGCTGGATAACCTTAACATTGCAGCATCCAGCACAGCTGACAGTGCAAGTGCAGCAACAAAACCAGCCGACGACCCCATTACTTTGCCAGCCATTCAACTTCCTTTTCCCGTTAAACTGCAAAAATTGGAGCTGGTAAACACCCAATATGACCAGGAGGTGATTCCTGGTATTACCCTGAAGATGGCAGGTCAAGCGCATCAGTTAACCATTGAGCAGTTAACTGTTTTTCACCCATTAGCGAATACCGAGCTATCAGGACATATCAGTCTGGCCAATGACTACCCATTAACACTGGCGATAAATTCCATCGTAAAAAAAGACCAAATCGACGCACTGCCTGACAACCAGAGGCTTTCTATCAACCTCACCGGTTCACTTCAGCAGTTAGCCATCAAGATAACCACAGCAGGCTCATTCAACGCAAAGGTTACCGGGGAAGCCCAGCCTCTAATACCGAACCTGCCATTTGAGCTTAATCTGTTATGGGATAAAATTCAGTGGCCTCTCGCAGGGACAACACCTGATGCCACTCTGGAACAGGGTCAGTTAACCGCCAAAGGTACTCTGCAAAACTACGCCTTCACCCTTGACGCCCTTGCAAAACTCACTGCACAGCCACCCATAACAGTAGATATTAACGGTGAAGGAACAACCCGCAATATTTACTTTAATAACATTGATCTGCGAACGTCTGAGGGAGCTGCCGCCATCTCTGGCTCCCTTGATTGGGAAAATGATATCCAATGGCAGGGGGATATGGCTTTATCCCACGTCAATCCAGCCCACTGGGTTTCGGAACTGCCGGGAGAAATCAGCGGAAACATTCACAGCCAGTTCAAGCTCAGGGACAACCAGTGGCAATTAGCTATTCCTGAACTTAACCTCTCAGGCACCCTGCGTGACCACACGGTTACCATGAAAGGAAAACTGCTGGGTGACCAGGATTTACACTGGACTATTGATTTTCTCAATGTCCGCCTGGGCGAAAACCAACTCTCTGCCCAAGGCCAACTTGCCGATAACTGGAACCTGAATGCCCGCATTGACGGCAAAAAGCTCAGCGAGCTATATCCGGGATTGGGAGGCTCTTTGGAGGGCACTTTCCAGCTTACGGGTAATCAGGAAAACCCGAGTATCAACTATCAACTGACCAGTCCGTTACTCATCTGGCAGGCACTGAGCCTGAAGCAGCTAAGCAGTGCGGGGGCAATCATAAAGGATGATGAAATCCGTGGAGAGGCAACCCTGAACCTGGATCAGTTTAATGGCAGCGGCATTAAACTGAAGCATATTACCCTGGCCGTCAAAGGCAGTGAAAGCAGCCATCAATTGTCACTGGGCAGTGAAGGCAACCCCGTGGCTCCCAGCCTTAACCTGTCCGGCTCATGGTTAAATAATCGCTGGAATGGCATTTTAACAAAAGCCCACCTCCGTACTGATATCGGCAAATGGCAATTAAATAAACCCGCACAGATCACCTTCAACAACCATCAGGTGCTTGCCCTGTCCCGGCAGTGCTGGCAATCGGGGCAGGCGCAGCTTTGCCTTGATCCTGCTGAGATATCCGCTGCCGAGGGAAGCACCGCCTTCACACTGAGCCAGTTTAGCCTGGAAACCCTAAAGCCCTTTTTCCCGGATAATTTTTCCTGGCAGGCGGTAACCTCGGCCCAGGGACAGGTGGCGTGGAAAAACAGTGCTCCGACCCTCTCTCTTGCTATCACCACAACACCGGGAACACTGGAAGCCGGCCCCATCAAAAGTGACTATGATACCCTGGCCGTTCAGGTCAATGTGGCTAATGACAAGATGCACAGCACCCTGGGCTTTAAGTCTCAACAGCTTGGACAGGCTGATATTGACTTGTCAGTCAGCGATATCCAGGATCGCCGACAACTGGCTGGCACCCTGCATACCGATAATCTAATGATTCATATTTTGTCGCCTTTCCTGCCTGATACCCGTGATCTGACGGGTACCGTTTCGGCACAGGGCCGGTTTGGCGGAACCCTGGAAAAGCCGCTTTTTCATGGTTTCCTGGAGCTCGCTGAAGGTGGCCTGAAAACCACAACGGATATGGTTACCATCAGTGAGCTGGATACCCGTCTGGAAATCGCCGGGGATCAGGCCAACATCACAGGAAAAATGAACGTAGGCGACGGAACCCTTAATCTTGGCGGCCAGATTAACTGGCAAAACCTGTCGCCATCAGGGCAGATCACCGCCAAAGGCTCCGGGCTGGAAGCCCAGTATCCGGGGGTGGGTGCCGTTCATATTTCTCCTGACCTTCGCGTACTGCTCGGCAATAACCAGAAGATAGAAGGAACCCTCGCTATCCCCTGGGCACGCATTAAAATAAAGTCCTTACCTAAACAGGCGGTAACACGCTCCGATGATGTGATTGTTATCAAATCAGGGGCAGTGGTAACGGATAAAAAAGAGCTGGCTACACCCATTGAAATAGACACACAAATCCTGCTAGGCAATGATGTCCAGCTTGATGCCTTTGGCCTTAAAACCCACCTTACCGGCCGGCTCAACCTGCTACAGAAACCAGAAAAGCCCCTGGAAGCCCATGGTACCATTCAATTAAAAGAAGGCCGCTACCGTTCCTTTGGGCAAAATCTGGTGATTCGAAACGGAAAAATCATTTTTTCAGGCCCTCTGGATAACCCCTACCTGGTGGTAGACGCTATTCGCAACCCTGATGCCATAGAAGACAATGTCACAGTTGGGGTCATGGTAAACGGCCCTGCTGCCAAGCCTGGCTGGGAAATCTTCTCAGATCCCTCAATGCCTCAAACCGAACAGTTTTCCTACCTGCTCAGGGGACGAGCCATGAAGGCCAGCTCTGGAGACAGTAATGCTCTCCAGTCCATGCTGCTTGGACTGGGCGTTAGCCAAATCGGTGGGGTGGTTTCCGATATTGGGGAGGCGGTTGGTTTTGAGGATGTCTCCCTGGATACAGAGGGGAATGGTGAGGATACCCAGGTCACTGTCAGTGGCTATATCTCTCCTGATATCCAGGTCCAGTATGGTGTGGGAGTTTTCAGCTCAGTGGGTGAAATGAAGGTTAAATATGAACTGATGCCCCGCCTTTATCTTCAAGCCGTCAGCGGCCTGGCCCAGGCACTGGATATTTTTTACCGTTTTTCCCTATGACTTATTATGGGGCTATACAAAGGGTGAAATTTTTACGGCGGACAGCTATTTCGCTAACCCCTGGTGCCCTTTAAAAACGGGGAGTGTTAGCGCATAGCTGAAGGTCTTGCTGTATCAGGGTCGCGTCCTTCCCGGGCGCGTGAATTGAAACCCTATTTATTCCCCCGGAGTTTTTCTCTCAGCCCTTTTTTTCACCCTCCTTAATTCTTTCTTATTTTACCGGAGATAAAAACTGGAAAGCAGCCTTCTTAAAATACAATAAATAATTAAAAAATACTTCACTGCTGAAGAACGAGTCCACAATCAATTATTCAGACATCTTGGCAATCATAATCATCATATCGCCTAGCAGCCTGTCGGACTTAGCCGATCGTAGCGAGAAAAAGACCGGTTTGAGCCATTTTTTATGCTGATTCGAGGCGAATAGTGGTTCTATTTAACGAGAATCAGCATAAAAAATAGCCAAATCCGGCTTTTTCGCAGTAGGTCAGAGCTAAGTCCGACAGGCTGCTAGGATGAAATATCAAACAACCGGTGAAAATAATAATGGGGTGACAGCGTGCTCATGATACGTGTGTTGATACTTTATTTACTAGGACTTTTATCCATACCCGTGGTAGCCATGAACCCAGCGGGACAGTACGGTAGCACGCCTGACGCAGCCACGTATTCTCAACCGGCTCCTATAAAGGCAAACTTCATTCCGGGATACGCTGTTCCGCCTTATGTTTATATCCCTAACCGGCCACCCCAGTGGCTTCCCCCTATGCCAGCACCGGCAAGACCCACCTACCTGCACCCTCAGCAGGAAACAGTTCCCGAAGAAAAACCGCTATCCCTTGAAGAACGGCAACTTTTTGAGCGGCTGACAAAAAATGCAGAACCAATAGACATCACTATCCTAAAGAACCTCAGCAAGTACACAACACACAGGGCTAAACAGTATCTGGGCAGCTCCGACCCACAAAAAGCTGCCCAGTCAATCAAAATGCCCACTTACAGCAACAACTCAGAACCACCAGACCTGAAGTTACACGGCAGCGTTGGGTTTTTACTCAATCTAAAGAAATGGTATGGCCTATTAGTGGATATCTTTCCTGAAGACTGGGATTTCAAAGTTCACCGCACAGCCATTGGGGATGTTCTTCCCCTCCTTCATATTCCCATAGAGCACATCGAGAAAATACTAGGCCGGGTTTATGATGTGTATCCCGAAGGGTCGCCCCCACTACATCGACTGGAGTTTGACACCAAGCAACGGCATGTTGTGGTGGAAATGATGCCATTCAACCATTATCCACCTAAGAACATCACCATTCACTATTATGTACTTAAAGACTATCCCCGCAAACCACCAGTCCTGTCCATCGATTTGACAGTGGTCGACGACATACAATTATTCCCCTGGGGAGTGGCTAATATTCCCGGCATTGGTGAATTTCCGATGTTGGATCATACAACTATTCTTAATCATGCAGAACTTATGCTGTCGCCAATTCTTCCTTTTGAGGAGTTTTATCGACTACCTCCCAACCAGCAAAGGGCACATATATCTGAAGCCGGTGATCGTGCCTTTCACAAGCTACAACCTAAATTAAAGCAATGGTGGGCACTGGAAAAACCCAGGGGTGTCTTTCCTGATGCTGCAAGAACCAGACTTGAAATACTGGCCAACTACGAAATTAGTGCCTGGCAGCCCCCTATGCAACCCGAAACACCAGCCTCATCTCAACAACAGAAAACCATTGAGCCTACCAATAAAAAAGCACCTGATAACCCGACACCAACGACAAAGAAAAAAATAAATATTATAGGGGGCCAGTCTAAACCTGCCCGATCATCCTCTTCAAAAAAACGAACGACACTTTCCTCAAAACAAAATAATGATGGATTTAACCTGGAGGGAGAAGAACTCTTTTCTTTGCATTTCGGCGATACAGAAGACGCAACCGATGTTTATCGCCGTAGACGTCTTGAGCAGAAACAGCCAGGAAAAAATCCGGATTTTCCCCTTGAGGACTCTGAACCCGTCTCTTTCTATTTTGGTGAGGCTACACAGACATACCGTGAGCACCGTAAAAAAAAGAAAGCACCACCAAAACAACAGCCCAATACTCAACCACCATCTCCCCCTATACCTGCTGGAGCCATAACGGTAGAAGACCTGGAAAAAAACATACTGCTTTCAAGAGTACCCGTCACAGAAGAATCCTCAAAAGCTCTGCCAGGTGTACGGAAAGATAAGAGACCAAAGCGCCCTGAAAAAACCGCCCACCCCTTCACAGAGGCTCAGGCTCCCCTAAAACACAACATCTGCAATATTGATCACTATCATCATTTTTGTAACCCGCATCAGGAAGGTTTTTTTGAATATCCCCTTCCCCCCGATGATTTTTGTGGTTTCCATGCCCTGGCTTTACACCGGCCTGAATTCACTGATGGTAAGGCATTATTTTCTGCTTTTGTTAAAAAATGCCAAAGTGACAGAGTGTTTCAAATTCGCTGTAAAGAGATACTAGCTCCTTATAAGGACGTTGACCCTGAAGGTTACCCCTCGATCCTTCAAAACTTCGAAAACTTATGCAAAAAAACGTCCGCTAAAAAAAGCGCATGGCTGGATATTTTCCAGGTTCCCTGTATTGAACTATTTCTTGATCAGACAATCTGCATCCCTGGCAAGGAAGGGTTCTACTTACACGCTCCATTGCCAGAAAACCATAAACCAGCCATACATATCCTCTTTGAGGACTCAACCGGCAACCACTTTTCCGGATTGGTAACCACACAACACTCTTACGGGGCATGGCTTTTTGAACACGAAAAAAAAAGCAGCTGGAGCCTTAAGACAGGCTCCTTGTGGAGAGACTATAATACTCTAACCTACTTGCATTACGAAGGGATGCAACAAGAAACTGCTACAGGCATATCCAACCTCCAGACTCGACTGAATGAATTTATTCTGGATAATAATAATGAAGACCTACCCCAGGATTATATTGAAGGGTTATATCAATTCTTCAACTGGAAACTACAACTAAACACACCAGAACATCCTTCCCCAAAACAACACCCCATAACACCTCAAAAAAGCACTATAAAACCAATAAAAACATCTCCTGTATCGTATCAATACCCTCCCCAACACCAAGGAGAAAAAAAACAGCACACAACATCCTCAACAAATAAAAAGCGAGTGGAAAACAACCAATATAGTTTGAATAAACCAGTTCCAATGAAAAAAGAATCCGATCAACAGAGCAATAAAATACCGGTATCCACTGACACTAGAGACCTACCTTCTATGCAAGGTGCCCAGCCATCAGAAAACAGAACTGATAGCAATAAAAAAATAGGCATTGCTTCCCCTCCTGGCATCACTGAACCAGTAACCAGTAAAAATAACGGCACTCAGAACAAAACACCTGATATTACCAGTACTCCAATGACAGCCAACACCAGCAACCTAAATACACTACCGCCATCAGATGCACCACAAGAAGAAGTTCTAAGTTCAGCCGACATCCCTTCTAATGATGCTAAAGAAGATATAAAAATGTCAGAACCTGGCATCCAAAAAGAAAAGAAAAGAAATAAAAAAAAGAAACACAAAAAGAAAGCGTTCCCCCATAAAAAAGAAGAAACTCATATTCCTCCGAAAAAAGATTTACAAAAAAACAAAGAACCCATCTTAGTTGAGATGGGTAGCGCATCAACATCAATAACAAAAGATGAGAAAGATACTAGCAAACAATCTCAAAAAAAAGAAAAAAACAAAGTAACACCAATGGCAAAACAAACCGATTCTGACTCTATCCCAAAAACCAGTAAAGTAGCACTAACGCATGAGGAACTAGCAGAAATCAAAAAAAGGATAGAGCAACTTGAACTTGAAAACAAACAAAAAATAGTGCAACCTACCACGACTCAAAGTTTACCGAAAGATTCTCCGAAGAGCACTTTACAACCTTACATTTCCGTCGGCAAGCAGCTTAAAAATAAGATTCCACCTAAAGATTATGAACACTTATGCGTTATTGAGGGATCGAATGAAAGTAATGACTTATCAATAAAACATAATTCAGGTGATCATCAATCGGTTTTAAGCTCTGAATTAACAGAAAACGATGAACTTGTGGCTACAATTGCGGGAAATAAAAACGAACGTACACGTGAAGCGACCGCCCTGCCTATTGAGGCTTTGCCCTCTAAACCCCGCTTACCGCTTTGCTATTTAACTAACAAAGAATATATTAACTATGCATTATCAGAATGTATTGGCATGCCATCAACATTACCATGGTTTGCTGGCTTTGAACAAATAATGGATACCCCTCCTGCCCATGAATGGGAGGCCGTTGCAAAAAATTGTTTACACGATTATGAAAAGCTCGCACCGGTACTTCAAGCGGATTGGGAAGGTATTTTACAACAAGAACAAAATCTTGAAAAAATACCTCCATTCACCCCTGACTGGTATTCACAGCGCGAAGCCATCGGCAGAAACTACTACCTGAAATTCCTGCAATATGCATTTATTGAAGATTACGATGAATATCTGCCTGTTCAACGATTTATTCCTGCAATAAGAACCCAAACGCAGATATTGAGCCTTCTTGAAAAGGCTGCTATTTATGGTTACCAAATAGCTATAACGACACTTAGCACATTAATTCAAACAGATAATATGGATAACCATAGATCAAAACTTCGCTATATAAATTGGGCTATTTTAAAGGAAATAACACTCTATCATCCCAAAAACAGCGACGAGTATAAAAAGTATGATATATTAACAGATCCGCGCCATAAAAACTTTATATCTTCCTTCAGCAGCGCAATAAAAGCACTGAACTATATACTGAAGAAACAGGAAAACAGCAATAAACCTGAACAGGCTCTGCCAGTTGAAAATAAGTCTGCCGTTCTTTTCAGCTATATTGAACTGCTTGCACAAGGTCTAGCCCACCCCATAACTGCCGAAAAGGTTCTTATCTCCGGCCTTATCTTCTCCAGCTCAACCTTACATGCCCTGCCAACAATATTTACCATCCCCCCCGCCCGCTGGATACACTTTCTTGATTTCCTGACAGATATCCTGAGTCATCCAGAAGCGATAGAAAAAGAGCAAAAAGAAATCATCATTAGCTTCTGTGAACCCATGATCTATCAGCTGAATATTGCCCTGCTATGCCTCGGTGACCGGGATGCAATTAACCGGCTTGCCTTGTTTGACCCACAAAACCGGGATGATGAAACTCTTCATCGACTCTATAACCACTCCCCCTGGCGGCAACCCGTTGCTTCAGTCTATGATTCAGATGAGGAAAATGACACTTGTGAGGATGAAACAGTCCAATCAGTAACAATCCCCGCAGTAACAAGTCTCGTCAGTGACGCGTTAGACAACAGCGGCTCTTTTTATGAAAAAAACTTCGAAGCTGCCGAGTTGTCGTTAATGAATTTTTCCTCTTCAGATAGCGAATGGGTAACTTGTGATGAGGATGAAGAACAAGAAGATACAGAAAAGCAAATAACATTTATAGAAGCCTCTATCCATGAAATGACAGGAATACCTCTTTTCTCACAACCATCTTTATTCCCTATTACCGAAAGTTTGCTGCCCTCTGCTGCCTCAAGGGAACAGCTCCTGGCTGCTTTTGGATGGAGCGAGGAAAGCCATAACATTGACAGAGAGATGAATCATATCATCCAGGCACTTTCACCATGTACAGAACCCGGTTTAACGAATACCTGCATGACTGGAAAAGCTTGCCTGTTACTTTTTTTGCAGTCAGCGGGTGTCAATATCATACAGCCAACCCCGCGGGAAACATCCCTGACATTCCTACAGAGGCTGCCCTCTGATAGTGAATTATACCCCCTACTTGAGCAAGCCTCTGCCTGTCAAAACCCTTATGCACAATACCTGCTGGGAGTGTTTTCAGCAGGCAATCCCCGCTTTGATGCCTGGTCACAACAACGCCACCGGGCACTGGCAATAAAAGCAGGATTCTCTCAACCTGTCTCCCTGCCCAATATGGAGTACAAATTAATAACCCAATACGACTTTATTGCTTTATCAGAGCTTGTCCAAATGCACCACTATTCAAAAAACAGCAATAAATCATTGCTCATGTTTAATGACAGTACTAAATACCTGGTGCCTTTTTCTTGTACACAAGCCCCACATAAGCCAGATGATCTATTTTATGATGAAATAAGGCGTAATATGATTGACTATTTTGCGAGACGCCAGCACTTAACAAAAGACAAGCACTGCTCCGCTAAAGAAAGGCTTCTATTATTACTGACGATGTACAATTACCCGGATATACTGACCAAAGCACTTGATGCCTTAGCCTTATGGGTTGAGATTTGCGAAGGCACCTCATACCCATCTGCAATCAGCCATATAAAACACAAGACGTCCTTTCTATTATTATGCGCTCTACAGGGTATTAGCGATAATGACGTCAAGAAAAAATTTCTCGGCTGTATCCGCTTTTGCGATCTATCTGAAGTCTCTTATTTGACGGGTGAGGATATTATATACAGTCTATGTACACTCGCTAAAAGCCGGGAAGCACCCACCTCGAAACATTTATATGCCCACAAACTCATCAGCACTTACCGAAAGATGATGCAGAGTCAATGCAAACACCTGAAGTCACCCTACCCTGAGACCATCATAGACCCTGTGGCTATCTACGCGGCTTGGGATGTAGCCACCCATCCATTATTATTTAAAAAAACACTCTACCGTCCTGCCGTTGAATTGCTTTGTGATCTGGCAGAAAACCCCAATGGCAACCTTCCCGAAGAACTGACAACCTTTGCCTATCAACTGGCCTGCATGATCCAGCTGTTGCTACTTGATCCTAAAGACAGCTCCACCGTTGAGCAGCTAGAATCCATACACTCCGGCTACAGTGAAACCCCACTCCTACAGCAACTGCTTGATCTCAAAGGGCAATAGTAATTAAAACCAGTTAATTTGATCATGGGATTCATGACCGCTTCCTATAAATAGGCATTGAGTTAAGTATCTCCCTGGAGTGCACTAGAAACACACTGAGACTTAAAGTAATAACAAGAAATACCTTCAAGACCCATCAAGGTTATAACTGCTCTTTATATTGGTAAATCACTATCGGCGGCCTTGTTTCTTAATATTACAATTTGTGCCCTATTGTTGCTTTCAGATAAACAACGGTTTTCTTTTATTTTTGGCTGAGATAGGTAGGTCTGTACAAATGCTATTGCACACCGTTTACCGGCAATTGGCAAAATTTGTTTTTATTATGCTCCTGCTAAGTGCCCCCATTTATACCCTTGCAGCATCGCAGTGTTACATGATTTATGATGCAGGCAGCAGCGGTACCCGACTGCATGTTTATGAAAAAAAAGGAACACAATGGTTATCTCATGAGGGGCCAAAAACCGGGCCTTTATCCTCGTATACTCACCCTGAAAACAAGGGAAATTAGAATCAGGCAGGTATAGCGCTGGCTAATATACTGGACGGGCTGCGATCAGGGGATAACGACAGTGTCAAGCCATTTGACTGGCCTACTGCCTGTCAGAAGGTCTCTGTGATGGTGTATGCCACAGCCGGTATGCGTATGAAAGAGGCGGAATACCCTGAAGCCAGTAAAACATTATGGCAGTCCATTCGCGAGACCTTGCGACATAAGGTTCAGTCCACTCTTCCCGAACACCACATCCTTGAAAAGCTCGAAGCCAGAACCATTACCGGATATGAGGAGGGTGCTTATGCCTGGCTATCCGTTCGATTGAAAGATCATACCAATAATAATGATTTTGGTTTGTTGGAGTTAGGGGGAGCCTCTGCACAGATCGTTTTTCCCTGCCAAACCTGTAAGGAGTCAGTTAGTACCATTCTCGTAGAGGGTCAACCGGTTAAACTGTTCAGCCACTCATTTTTAGGGCTGGGACAGAATCTGGCAGTGAAGTCTGTACTTAAACACCCATTAGATGAAGCCAGCCCATGTAGCTATGGCGCAGGAAAAAATGATGAAAACTGGGCGAAACTCAGTTGCAGTAATGATATTCGTATCGTTTCCCACCAAAATATTTACGACCCTTACAATTATACAAAAACAGGCCAGCGGGGAAAATATCGTCATATTCCCGATCCTGATCCTATGAGTAAGAATTTTCAATGGTTTCTGGCGGGGGCTTTCAGCTATATGCAGAAGGATGACATCGATAATTTTTGCCGGGATGATAAGTCCGCCTATATGCCAGAAACTGCATGCTTTCGTGCCATTTATCAACACAAGCTCTTGCAAACGTTAGAAATCGCTGATGCCGCCGTTTCAGATAGCAGCTGGACTTTTGGGGCGGCAGTATGTACAGATACTCACTGTATGGATAATAGCGTAAAGCTCCAGTGCAAATGGTTACCGGGAGAGTGCCTCTGGAAACCGAAAAATCCGGAACCCGGAGACAAGAAACCCACATTTCTGGCCTCTCACTCTAGGGGCTATTGAATCAGTACCATAAATAAAGCACTGCTTACAACCGGCATAGCCAGATCCTCTGGATGGTCTCAGTCTGGTAGTACATGCTGCCATGTACTACCAATTACTGCTTAGAGGCTGTAATAGAGTTATCAGGATCTGTTACCATACGGTGTTACTCTTATTTCAGCGACTTGATAGGCTTAGAGGCGGTTCATGATCTTTTGGTATAGACTGGCACTGACCTGTGGAAATACTATGAAAAACCCTTTTCGCCTGGGTTCTATTCTAACCCTGCTAGTGACTGTCACCCTGCTTACTGCCTGTGGCTTCCACTTACGGGGAACAATGGATATAAACAGTGATATAGCCCGGTTAGCGGTTGCCGGTGACGACCCGGCTTATATCCAGCAACTGACCAGGGCGCTCACCAATAGCGGCATCGAGGTTACGGACAGTGCCCCCTACCGGTTGAGGGTATTGCAGGTTAAAAAAGATACGGGCAAACAGTCCCATGCCTCAGTGGGATTCTATGAAAGGCTGTTAAAACTGAGTATTCGTTACCGCCTGGAAACACAGGATAACCTGAAACTGTTTGAGCCTGTGGAATTCTCTGCCGAGCGCTATGTATCTCAAGACAAGAATCTTACCAATGCCGCGCAATCAGAGCAGTCCCTGGTTTTCCAGGAACTGGGCCAGGAGCTTTTATTCCGTACCATTAATCAGGTAACAGCCATTCCTGGTGAAAAGCTCAGAAACGAAGAAGCCCGTGTGAGAAAAATACAAGCCATGGAGCAGGAAAAACAACAATCCGAGCAGCAAACGGGATCTGAATGAAAATCCGGCCTGATCAACTGGAATCCCGGCTGCAGCAAACGCTGCAGCCCGTTTATATCATCAGCGGCGATGAGCCTCTCCAGGTGTCCGAGTGCGCTGACCGCATCCGTCAGGAAGCCAGGAACCAGGGCTTTACTGAACGCAAGGTCTACCATGTTGATAATAGTTTTGACTGGAGAGAACTTCTCGAAACCGCCAATAGCCTGTCCCTATTCGCCGAGAAAAAGATTATTGAGCTGAGAATGCCCAATGGCAAGCCTGGGGACTCTGGTCGCAAGGCGCTACTGGAATATATCCAAAACCCCTCTCCTGATAATATGCTGCTGGTTATTACCGATCGACTGGATGGGCAAATTCAGCGCTCCAAGTGGTTTAAGGCGTTAGATCAAGTGGGCACGTTCATACCCGTATGGCCCATTGACCCCAATAAATTGCCAGGCTGGATTGCCCAGCGTTTCAGAAAATCCGGATTTCAGGCAACCCCCGAAGCTTTGGCACTTCTGGCAGAACGGGTTGAAGGAAATTTGCTGGCCGCCTCCCAGGAAATAGAAAAGCTTAAACTGTTAAGCCAGGGACATACTATTGATGAAAATGCCATAAGGGAAGCGGTATCCGACAGTGCCCGTTATGATGTTTTCCATCTGGCTGACGCAGCCCTGGAAGGGAATGTCAAAAACAGCGTACGCATTCTGGGGGCACTAAAAGGTGAAGGTATTGAACCCCCGATAGTACTTTGGGCCCTTGCCAGAGAAATCCGCTTGCTGAGTTATTTTAGCCGCCAGCTCTCCAAGGGTCTTAGCCGTGAAGCTGCCCTGAACCAGTCAGCCAAGGTCATCGGTTTTTCTCCTTATCTGCTAAAACGCAGGCTGCCGCTGATCAATAAAGCGATTTCACGGCACAGTGAAAAGACATTCAGGGCCATGCTGGTTCAGGCTGGAAAAATTGACCAGGAAATCAAAGGTATTAATCGAGGTGACCCCTGGAGTAGCCTACTCAGCCTGATACTGGCACTGGCAGGCATGCCCGGACTGGTATGCCTGTCGGACTAAACTCTGGCCTGCTACCCCAAACCCTTAGGGCAGCATAGGGAAAAGTAGTGCCTAGACACGCAGGAATTTGTGAGAGTTAAACTATTAATGTGGTTCTTTGACTACTGGTTCAATACGGTAGTCAATGGCTTTATTTTTATTTTCAAAAAAATTGAGTCTGAAACAGCCTTTATTTGTCTTAATCATAATGTTACAAATTGAGATTTTACCTCCAATATATATTGTACCTTCCTCTTGAAAGCTGGAACTTTGTAAAAACTCATCAGGAAATATATCCAGGTAAAATAAATCATCAATTTCATCAGACACATGAATAATATTTTTATCAATTTGAATCATGATTTCGCCTACCACATTAGTGGTAAAAAATAGCCAGAAAGCAGCTATAGCTACAAATCTCATAGTTTGTATTCTTGAGTATATGATTGCTAATAGGTTCTGATAGATAGGGCAACTCGTGCAGTAACTATAGCTTAAACAGCACTGATCTATTGATAACTATCTATTACAGGCTCAAATGAGAATTTTAACCATGTGCACTTTCTAACCATTCTAAATTAAACCTGTGTCAGCCATAGCCGATAACCCTGGAAGTAACTCCGGGAAACAGGCAACATGAAAACCCTATACCTATTGCTTGCTATTACCCTGGTCAGTGGCTGTGCCAGTAAAAGCAGCAAATACAATAGCCAGTGGTCAAAGGCCAAGAACCTGACCGCAGCGGCAGGATTAGTTCGGCAAATGCATGACCAACAGCTTCCGGCCATGGCATATAACAAAGATGGCAAGCTTTTGGATTATAAGCTGGGTAGCATTACCCACCCAGCCTATGGCAGCTCCAGCGGCGTCACCGGTGTATCCATTGCGCCATACGGTGCCTTCGAGAATTTTTACTGGGGCTGGAGCGTACCCGGAGCCAGCCATAGAAGTACGCACCGGGTTTTTGCCTGGATGCCGGAAAATAAAGCGAAAGAGGCCGCCCATGCCAGGCAGGTCTTTGAAAATATGATGGCCCGGTCTTCCCTGAATGTGATTCAGGAAATGCAATATAAAGTACAGGCAATCAAGGCGCCTTATGTTCATTTAGGTGTTGCATTCCGCCAATGGTATCTGGAACGTGCTGATGGCGAGTGCTCGTTTGAAAAAATGAACTGTGTCCTGAGTATCTATATTCCTGAACCCATGGGGCCTGTTATCACCCCGGCCTTTTCCCATTATGCAACCGCCGGTCATGGTGCATGGCTCTTCCATCTGGCCGATGAGTTCCGCTATCCGAGGGTTGCCATATCCCAGGGGAATGGCCTGGAAAGCATCGAAGAAAATGTTTTCTACCAAAAGCTGAGCGCTCGCCTGCCTGGCTGGGTTTATCTTTATATGGCACCTGATGAGGTGGGAGTGGGTGAAGACAACCGGACTATTGGCTATCCCTACGTGCTTGAGAAAGGCAAACCCTTACTGTACGTCAGGCCAGTAAAATAATGAACCTGCGGAGGTAGCTCCGCAGCTTACCGGTAACACTGATCCGCTCAGGCAAATCACCCCCGTACTGCTATATTTTTCCAGACTCCAACCTGACAGGTAAGCCATTTTGCCAACGTCCAGCCAAACCAATACCGTGTCTCAGGCACCCCTGAAAACAAGAAGCCAGTTCAGCTCAAGGCTGGGGTTTATTATTGCAGCGGCCGGATGTGCTGTAGGCATTGGTAATATCTGGAGCTTCCCGGCACAGACTGCCGAAAATGGTGGTGCCGCTTTTGTGCTGGTCTATCTGATTTTATCCTTTGTCCTTGCTTACCCGGCTCTGGTAGCGGAACTCACCATTGGCCGTTACAGCCAGTCCAATCCGGTAACAGCCCTGCAGCAGCTAAATCCAAAGCCTGTCTGGCGGAGGTTGGGTCAGCTGACCGGTGTCAGTGCAGTGATCACCATTACAATGATCTACAGCTTCTACAGCATTGTTGCCGGCTGGTTTATCGGCTTTTCCCTTTCACCGCTACTTTCAACCATCGGTATGGATGCTGCTGCCTCATGGCTCACCGGTTTTTCCACGCCACCTACCCTTCTGCTAACACTGACTTTTATGATCCTCACTACCCTGATCGTCACCCGAGGCGTAAAGGATGGTATAGAACGCTGGTCAAACCGACTGATGCCCTCCCTGATTATTCTACTGCTGGCTCTGATAATCTTTGCCTTGACCCGAGCAGGGGGGATGGAGGGACTCAAAGTATACCTTCTGCCAGACTTTTCCAGGGTATTTGACTCAAAGCTGCTTATCAGTGCACTGGGACAATCGTTTTTCTCTATGTCATTGGGGGTAGGAGCTATGATGGTCTATGGCTCATACCTGAACAAAAAAGCCAATATACCAACCACCGCCGCTCATGTTGCCATCCTGGATAGCTCTGTGGCCTTTATGGCAGGACTGCTGGTTATTCCCTGTATGTACGCCGCCATGTACCAGGGTATCGAAATCTTTTCTCCGGAAGGGGTGCTATACAGCTCGGACAAGCTGGTTTTCACGGTTCTACCGGCGCTCTTCCAACAACTGGGTCCAGTGGGTCAGCTGGTGACTATCGCTTTCTTTTTGTTACTCACCATCGCAGCCCTCACTTCCTCCATCGCCATGTTGGAAACACCGGTTTCAGTGCTGGTTGAAAAGGTCCGGTTTCGACGCTATCGGGCTTGCTGGCTGGTGACCTCTACAGCAGCGGTGCTCTCTGCTGCCATTATTATGAATATTGATGTGCTATTGCCAGTGGTGGTGAAATTAATTACCCAGTATTTTATGCCGATCCTGTGTCTGGTCACTACCATCTACTGTGCATGGCTGATCCGGCAGGACAGACTGCTGGCAGAAATACGGGAGGGCTTTCCAGATATTGAGTCCAGCCTGTTCTGGAAAATATGGCCCTGGTATATCCGGACTATCTGCCCTCTACTGATCTTCTTACTGGTCTTAAACAGCTTTAGCTAACTTTTCTATTTTCCCGCTCTTTTGCAGCAACCTTGCGGTGTAAAGCAATCATCTTCAGGTGATCTCCACTCAAATCACCCCCAGCCGCCCTTGCTAATAAAAAACCGGCATGTTGAAGGTAGCGATCACTGAATGTTGCACCCCGGGCGCCGTACAATAACTTTATCGCCAGCTCATAGGCTTCATGTCCTTTGGGTGGCGCTTTCTTTTTCTCAAGCCGTTTGAAGTACCGTTGAATTTGCTTTTCTGTTTTATCAAACTCACTGACACTTTCATTATGAAATGTATGACGACCATTCTGGACACGCTGGATTAACATCTCCACCACATAATCATGAATGGTTGACTCGGCGGGTATGCTTTCAAGCAGGGTCAACGCCTTCGAGAAATCATCATAGGTTTTCTCCCCCTTAAAAATAACGGCCGCCTGATACAAGCTGGCTACCTCTGAGATAATAGGAACCTCACTTTTTATCGCAGCATCGAGCTCGGCCATTGCCATTTTTTGCCCTTGCTGTACGGCCGTTAGCAGGTAATTCATGGCTTTAAAAATCTTTTCTTCGCTATTCTCAGGCATTGTGGCTTTACCCTGCTCCATTTCCTGCAATAGTAGATGCCCGAGCCTGGTATTTATTAAAGGGTCCCTGGGCCTGCTCTCCATAGCCTCCTGATAACACTTTTTAGCGCTTTCTAACGCCCCCTTTTGCTCATACAACAACCCTTTCACAGCAATATCCGTTTCAGTAAACCCTTCAGGATCATCAATCATTTGCTGAATATAGTTTCCCCTTGTTGGTTTTAGCAGGTCTGCAAGCATTAAGGCTGTTGCCTGGAGGGGTTGATGACGGGCAAATACGTCAGCTATTTCTGCCAGCTTGCCCAGGTATTCAGTATTCCCGGCCACTTGCCCTATCAGCCTCTTTGTTGGGCCTAAG
Organism: Endozoicomonas sp. Mp262; assembly: GCF_025643335.1. Classification (NCBI taxonomy): domain Bacteria; kingdom Pseudomonadati; phylum Pseudomonadota; class Gammaproteobacteria; order Oceanospirillales; family Endozoicomonadaceae; genus Endozoicomonas; species Endozoicomonas sp. Mp262. The sequence continues at coordinate 109,851 of NZ_CP092489.1, forward strand.
GGCCATCGCCTGGCCAGCAGCTGAATAAAACCGGGTTTGGCAGAGGCATCGATCACCAGGGCATGTAGTCGATCCACTGCAGGCAGGCAAACATCACTCTCATCACTCCCAAGATTACCAAGCATTAAACCTGCCTCCGCTAACAGGTCTGAAGTAAGCGCTGTGGCCCCCACCGTTTCGTGCAAAATAAGTGGAATATCCAGTGTATTGGCCGTTTCATTTAAACAACGCTCTGGCAAAGGCAAATTAATCACTTTTCTGACAGGCCCTAACCGGAACTCAACAAAAGGTCTTTTGACCTGCCGCTCAAGACCTCCGGCTTCTTCCCTGACATGATGTTTACCGGTTTTAAATGTTCTCAGGCCACCAATACCCCATCGAGCACATAAATTTAAAGCCTTGGTTACAACCCTGTCGAACAGGGTAGCGTCCTTATGGGCTTCAAATTTCACGGTGATAAATCGCAGCCCATCCAGCAGGCATTGACCCTTTTCAATACCCGCCTGGGAAAACACCCGGACTGTTTTATTCTTCAAGAGCGGCTTTATATACCAAGGTATCGCCTGGTCAGATTCCCGGGCCATTGTCATCAAATGCTTCAAGTCCAAAGCTGCGTCTATTTTCAGTTCACCATTATGACGGGCATCCATGTTTACCTTAATATCACTGACCTGAATCGGGCCAACTTGCAAATCACTCAGATTCAACCCACCATCAGTCACCACACCAGTACGACTACCGGCATCGGCCTCTGATGAGGTGTTAATGGGAACTTCAATACTTAACTGCTCTGCCGCATTTTTTATATTTACTGGCAAGGCCACTTCCTTGCCTTTTTTAATGAGTTTGATATCAGCCGAGCCACTGGCCTGGATATCCGGCTTAATTCTCAGTTTGTTATCCGCCAGCTGTACCAGTTTTCCCTGTGTAGTTAGCCTTAGCCCCTGAGGAATAATCACTCCATCCTCCCCAACCTTTACGGTGGTTTCTTCAGAATTTTCCAGGGAAAAACCTTTGACCTCAGCATCTGCTTTCAGCTTGCCACCTTCGGCGGCAGCTTCCACAACCAGGCCATCAAGACTGGCTCTGGCCTTTCCTTTAACAACAAACGGCTTCCCTGCTATCTTGGCAGGCATCATTTGCTCCGGCGCATCCATGTCCAAATGGCCTCGTTTGACCTCGGCACTAACATACATTTTTTTATCTGGGTTTGTTGCCCCCTTTACCTGCACCCCATATAAGCCACACTCTCCATTAACCATACCTTTATTGTCTGCGGTAACCTCTTCGATATCCGCCTTTACAGTGTCAACTCCGGTTAACTGCCAGCTATCAGGCTTTGACTGGACAACCTCACGGGATACACTGACTTCCTTCACTGCCTTTAACTGTACAGTTAAAGACTCGCTCGTTTGTGCTTGATCTAATTTTCTCTCTTTCGGGGGCTGCCGTTGACCCGGAAGCACATCAAATGGATTTTTCAGGGATAGACCGGCCAATATCCTTTTTGCGGTAGCATCCCCCTGTTTAACGTCCACTCGACCACCCTCGGCAGCAAAGGATAAACACCTTTGCTGCTTCTTCTGCTTAACCTGTTTATCAACCGGCCGGGTTATTCCGTATTCAAGTTGAGGCTTATTAACCTCAGCACCCATGGATAGGTCGCCATGAGCATCAATATTCATCCTGGCCAGTTTCAGGCGAAGAGGGAAATCCAGTTTTTCAAATAAGCTATCAATGGCACTTCTTGGTGTTGTACCGGGCAATTCCACCAAGGCTGATAGCGTTTCTGCCTTACTCCCCACCAAAGTTAAGGATGCAGAATCACCCTCAATGGAAAGATCTTCAGGCTGAAGTCGATTTAACTTACCCACAAGCTTCAGCAAATCAAAAAATGCCAGGCCTCTGTACTCATTACATATATAATCATGTAGATCTTTACCCCAGGATGCCTTTATTTGGCATCGAAGGTCTTTCATTTCAACGTTAACCTGAAGCGGCTCTTTACCGTTAACCGGTATAGCCACCTTGCCTTCCAGATGATCAATGCCAAAAACAGGTTGCCACTGTTTATCTCCCGTATGCTTGAATTCCGGAACCTTTAACGCCAGCTTTAAATCGCTGAACTCTATGGGGCCATCCGGAGACTCTACGGTAAGTTTAGGCACACTCAACCAGGTCAGGGCTGCAATTTTTGTTTCTTTTTGACCGGCTTTACGCGCCTTATATAATTTCCTGAGTGATGTGAAAAAATCATAAAAGAACCTGAGCAAGCTGCCTTTATTTTGTAAGTCTTCTTTATCTTCTTTTTTTAATCTTGCTTTTTCACTTTCAAGTCCTTTCATTTTCTTATGGGCAGATGCCAACTGCTCTCTTAGGTTTTCACTCTCACCTTCGCAATGACCTGTATCTTTCACACAAGCCAGTTTTTTCTCATATTTTTTTATTTCTTTCTTCAACACTTTCTTTTCTTGTGAAATTTCATCACATAACTTGCTATTTTGTTTATTTTTAGCCGCTAACCTTGCCAATCCTCCAAACAGTTTATTTTTTATTCCCCCTTCTGAAGCCTTTTGACCTTTTATTTCCACCATGACATTTTCATAATCAGGAGGTGACGAATAGTCTTCTGGTTCAGCTTCTTTTAATCCTGAAGGCCGATCATAATCATGAGTGGCTGATGGCAGTGATGGTTGGGAATCTGCTGACAGCCCTACATCACCCGATAGAGAATCCAGCTGCCGCTGTTTTGTTTTCTCCTCCTGAAGCATCTTCTCCTTTTGAGCTAAAGCCAATTCAGTTTTGTTTTCTTTAGGCAAGGAGTTAGGGGGTTCCTCCCCTCTCACTGTAACGTCTCTTTTTTGTGGACTTTGCACTTTCTCGGGCATAGAACCCGGTTTCACTGACCTGAAATGGGTTCCGGGCTTTGCCTGCTTTATTTTTTCTGAAAGCTTTTCTTTAATTTTCTTTGCATCACCAAAAAAGCCATGCAGAGGGCCACTAGAGATTTTCCCTGGCACAGTTTAACTCCCTTTTAATTATTTATTCAGGAAGAGGCTGTCAATTAAATGACATCAAAAAAACCGATTCTCTTAAAATCTACACTAGACCTGTCGGCTAAGTCGGTTAATAATTTAAATTCAGCAGTACTTATCCTTCACCGGCAAACGCCTGGTTTTCCCTCTCGTTCCCAACAGGGCAAAAACATGATCAGAATTTGAACAGAAAATTGATTTCAAAAGCTGTAGAATCCCATGCTTTTTCTGTTGCCTGATGTCTGCCAAAGCCCTTTTTTCCAAGTTTACATCGCTTACCGACAAACGAGACCCGAAGAAGTCAACACATATTCTTGCAGAGGTTATGTTCATCTCAGTTTGTGCCATTCTCTGTGGTGCAGATGATTGGAATGGCATTCGCTTGTTTGCTGAGCACAAGGAAGGCTGGCTCCGTAAGCACTTAACCTTGCCTGGCGGTATTCCAGTAGCGGTTACATTCAATCGTATTTTCGCCACTCTTGACCCGGAAGAGTTTCGCAAAATCTTCATCCAGTGGATTAGGGATGTTCTTTCCGGACTGGAGCTCTCTGATAGCAAGATAGTTGCTCTTGATGGCAAGACTGTTAAAGGTTCGGCCTGGAATAAAGGCAAAGATGCAATACACATGCTTAACGCTTGGTGCACAGAGGCTGGACTGTCGCTGGGTCAGTATAAAGTTGATGAAAAATCCAACGAAATTACGGCCATTCCTGAGCTGCTCAAGCTGCTTGAACTCAGTGGCAGCCTTGTCACTATCGATGCAATGGGCTGCCAGAAAAAAATTGCTACTGCAATCCTGAAAAAAGAGGCAGACTACTTGCTGGCGGTGAAAGGCAACCAGAGAAAACTCTATGGAGAAGTGACTCGACTCTTCGATCAATACTGGCAAGATAATCTGGAAGATGCTCCTGACCATTACTTTGCGGAACAGGAAGGTAAAGAGCATGGTCGTATGGAGCACCGCCGGTGCTGGGTTATCAATGATGTTACTGAGGACTCCAATGCTGCCTCATGGAAAGCCAAAACCATAGCCGCAATCCAGTTAGACAGTAGCAAAAAGGGTAAAGGGAAAACACTCATCCGTTACTTTATATGCAGCCGCCAGTTATCAGCTGCCGAGGTACTTCAAGCTACCAGGAAGCATTGGCTAATAGAAAACCAATTACACTGGGTGCTTGATGTGGCGTTTGATGAAGACCGCTGTAGGGCAAGAGAAGGGTTCGCAGCAGAAAATCTAGCTGTTGCCCGGCAGGTGACACTCAATCTTCTTAAGTTGGACACTACGGTGAAAGCCGGTATCAAGAATAAGCGCAAAACCTGTGGCTGGAATGAAGACTACATGATGCAAGTGCTCAAATTGGTTGATTTGTGATCATGTTTTTGCCCTGTCGTTCCCAACGTCCCAAGGGGGTCGCGAAACTCAGTTAAGCGTAAAAAACCGGGAGTTGCCTCTCTTTCTTTTCACCACAGAGACACAGAGAACACAGAGTTTTCATACTCTTAAAATAATAAGCCTCTGTGCTCTCTGTGTCTCTGTGGTGAATCAAAACACCTTTTGCGACAGTCTCTCCCCGCTGGGAATGCATACAGATGTTTCGGCTTATTCAATCACTGTAGGATATTCGCGCTTGCCTGCGCGAGCTGTTCTATATCCCTTATGGCTCCCTTATCTGCACTGGTAGCCATCAGGGCATAGGCTTGCAACGCTGTAGAGACTTTTCGTGATCTCACTTGCTGTGGTTGCCAGGCATCCTTTCCTTTTTCGTTCATCAGCTTTCGTCGCTCTTTTAATTCATCATCAGAAAGCAGGGCATTGATTGAACGAGCGGGAATATCAATACGAATGATATCCCCCTGTTCTATCAAACCAATCGCCCCCCCGGATGCCGCCTCAGGTGACACATGTCCAATGGACAAACCTGAAGTCCCACCGGAAAACCGGCCATCAGTTAACAGTGCACACTCTTTCCCCAAGCCTTTGGATTTAAGATAACTGGTTGGATAGAGCATCTCCTGCATCCCCGGGCCACCACGGGGCCCTTCATAACGAATGATAACCACATCGCCGGTTTTCACCTTGTCTTCAAGGATATGCTGTACTGCTTCATCCTGGCTTTCACAAATATAGGCAGGCCCTTCAAAAACCAGAATACTCTCATCCACACCGGAGGTTTTCACCACACAGCCACCCTCAGCTATATTTCCGTAGAGCACTGCCAGCCCACCTTCCTGGCTATAAGCCTGGTCAACGGAACGAATACAGCCAGCACTCCGGTCATCATCAAGCGTGCCCCAGCGGGTATTCTGACTGAATGCTTCTGTTGTACGAATACCTGCTGGCCCCGCCCGATAAAAGTGGTGAACTTGCTGATGATCTGTCTGTTTAATATCCCATTTAGCCAGTGCGCCCCTCACTGTTTCACTGTGTACCATGGGAATCTGGTTATGGAGTAACCCTGCCCGATCCAGCTCACCAAGAATAGCCATCACTCCACCAGCACGGTGAACATCTTCCATATGATACGTCTGAATATTAGGCGCCACTTTGCATAATTGCGGGACTTTTCGTGAAAGACGATCAATGTCTTTCATTGTAAAAGAAACCTTTCCTTCCTGTGCCGCTGCCAGGAGATGCAGGATCGTATTAGTGGACCCTCCCATGGCAATATCAAGACTCATGGCATTTTCAAAGGCTTCAAAACTGGCTATGGAACGTGGTAAAACACTGTAATCATTTTGCTCATAATATCGCCTGGTAATATCAACAATACGACCAGCCGCATCCAGAAACAGTACCCTCCGGTCAGCATGGGTTGCCAACATAGAGCCATTGCCGGGCAATGCCAGTCCCAGTGCCTCAGTGAGACAGTTCATTGAGTTGGCAGTAAACATGCCGGAACAGGAACCACAGGTTGGGCAGGCCGAACGCTCAATCTCAGCAACGGTTTCATCATCCGCATCAGAAGCAGCAATGACCATGGCATCCACAAGATCCAAACCATGACTGGCAAGTCGGGTTTTTCCTGCTTCCATAGGTCCGCCCGAGACAAAAATGGTAGGAATATTCAGCCGCATAGCCGCCATTAGCATGCCCGGCGTAATCTTGTCGCAGTTGGAGATACACACCAGTGCATCCGCAGTATGGGCATTCACCATATACTCTACGGAATCAGCAATAATATCCCTGCTGGGCAGGGAATAGAGCATGCCATCATGCCCCATGGCAATCCCGTCATCCACAGCAATGGTATTAAACTCCTTCGCCACAGCCCCATGTTTTTCAATTTCCCGGCAAACCAGCTGCCCCATATCTTTTAGATGAACATGCCCCGGTACAAACTGGGTGAATGAGTTAGCCACAGCAATAATCGGCTTGCCGAAATCATTGTCGCCCATACCCGTGGCACGCCATAAGGCACGAGCTCCAGCCATATTACGGCCATGGGTTGAGGTTTTGGAACGGTATGCAGGCATGAATCACCCTTAATATCTTGTCTTTCTTATTGTCCCTGGAAAACGGGCACCATTCCTTGGTGAGACTGGGGATTATAACGGATAAACCCTGTTATTTTAGAAGTAGTTTTGAAGTAATCTTTACTATCTAAAGAGAAGGGCGTTAGAGCCATCCCTAAATCATTACAATTTACACAATCCAGTCCATACTTTTTACTTTCAACTATTATTAATGACTCAAAAGCCGTTCAGTTTTAATAGAGCTACTTATGAAACATACAGTCATATTTTTTACCCTACTATTTTCCAGCAAGGCTTATTGCTTGTATTATTGTAGTTATGAATTTTTCACTAATCTTTTAAGCCAGATAAAAACTTTTTTTATTATATTTCTCATAGCTGGTAGTGAATCAAATATTCTCCATAATAAATTCGGAAGACCAGTACTCACCTCGTTAGAGGTGGAGCCTGGTAAACTAGAACCAATGTTTTCAATTCCCGAAAATGAGCTTCCAAATTATCGAAAAATTATAGATTATTCTTGCAATCATAGAACAGTAATTAAAGCCCCAAATGAAGAGGCTGAAAATTTTTTACTAAATCATAATAATAAATATGATGAGCGAGAAGTTGGCGTATGCACTATGATCCCCAGTAAAAATCAACTTCCTGAGTGTAAAAGAGGTCAAAAAAAAATCAAACTAAGCACTCCATTAGACTCTGACCCAGATCATTTTTGCCTATCAGTACCATATTCGGCCGCAAGAAAGGCAATCCAGCAACTCGATCGTCAGCATTGGACGAAAAAAACTAAACATGATGAATTATGACTTGCACTTGAAAAACTGAACAAGGGAATCCAGTACTATCAGTAAATAGTTTTAGGCATGGCCTTTGCGTCGCTCTGCTCCCCACATCTCGCTGGAGAGCGGAGCTTAAAGGCCTTAAAGATTATTCACTAACTTTTGACAAATATAACCACGCTTCGGGCTGGAATACTAAAACTACCATTTTTAAAAGCAGATTGTTTAACAACACTGTCGGTAGATTGTTGCTGTACTGGGTGTAACTGATAGCCAACCGCTCCCTTTACAGTCAAACTCTGACTTGCAGCCGTCGCATTAACCATCACCATAATCTTCTTATACTGGTTATCCAGATTCGTCTGGCTGTCATCCAGTTCCATGGCAATCAATCCTTTAACCTGCTGCGGACCAACATTATGGAATTTTACCACCTGACTGACCTGTTCAGCCGTTTTAAGATGGAAAAGCGGACTGGATTTACGAATATTCAGGTATTCCCTGAACATCTCAGCGGCAAACCTGGCATGCTGGCGATTAACCTGTGCTTCATCATTGGCAACGATTTTTCTAATCAAATCCCAGTTACCGGCATCCTTATCCCCACGTGGCAAACCATGATTCCAGGTATTATTCCAGTCCTGATCATCAAGGTTAAACATCACCTTGTTATACCAGTCACCAGAGTCATAGCTGTCCCGTTCCATAGACTTGGAGCGAAGGATATCGGAACCCATATGGATAAATGGCACACCCTGACTGAGTACAGGAAGGGCTAACGACAGCACATGCATACGCACACGATCATCTGTGGTCAGGTTTTCTGCCAGTTTATACTGGTGATTATCCCAAAGTGTCTGGTTATCATGCTTGGAGACATAGTTAACAGATTCAACCGGAGAGGCAGTATAACCCGCAGGCTGGCCGTTATAATCGATATCTTTGCCAAAAACCGTTTCTCCCTTGTAATTTTTTAAGGGGTAGTCCCTCAGGTTTCCAGCCATTCCCAGACGAATAATATCGATATTATTCAGTTCATTTTCGATTCGTTTATCATCCACATCCTGATTTAATTCATTTCTCACTTCCCAAAACCCACTGCCAAACCCCTGGGTTCTTCGAATGCCTTCGCCTCCATCAAAGGGACCACCGCCACGAACTGCATCCCGCAGGCGATCGGTAAAGGTGCCAATGCCAGTACCGTCCATATTTTTTTGTACCGCTGATTCACCGATACGGCCATTCGCTATTTCACCAAACTCCCAACCTTCACCATAGAGATAAATATCTGGATTGATTGCTTTCAACTCTTTCTGGATTTTCTCCATATTGGCTTTCAGGTGATGCCCCATCAGGTCAAAACGGAAGGCATCCACCTTATAATCCCTGACCCAGACTTTCAGGGTATCCACCATCAGCTTTTCCATCATGCTGACTTCGCTGGCAGTATTTGAACAACAGGTACTGGTTTCAACGGTTCCACTTTCAATATTCAGGCGCTGGTAATAATCAGGAACAATCTTATCCAACACTGATTTATCAGAGAGACCCGCCGCGTTGGTATGGTTATACACCACATCCATGACAATATGGAGTCCCATATCATTCAGCCCCTTTACCATGCCACGAAACTCTTTTACCGCTGTAATACCATCAGTTTTAGAGGCATAGCTATTTTCGGGAGCGCCATAATGATAAGGGTCATAGCCCCAGTTAAAGCTATCAAACGGGCGGAGGTAAGCACTTAATGCCTGAGCAGCTTCTTCATCTCCCCTGGTGGCTTCAAACACTTCACCGACGGTTTGGCTGGAAGCGCAATATCCTGCGAACAGATTGTCGTTTTGGATTTCAGGATTGAGTTCACAAAGCTTGTCAAAGCTATCCGTCAAATCAGCCACTTTTTCAGGATTTTCATTGACGGTGGCAATATCAAAGGCTGGTAATACCTGTACATAGGTCAGCCCGGCCTGCTGAAGCTTCTGTAAGTGCTTCATGCTGGGACGGTCAAACTCAGTGAAGGCGTTATATTTACCATTGTTTTGACCATCAACATTAGCAGGGCACTGCCCATCGTTGGCCTTATAGCTCAGGCCACAGTCGAAGGTGCTGATATCACGGATATGGGTTTCATACACGGAAATATCATTAGGCTTGTTTTTGCTGATATTGTCCCAACCCGCTGGCTTAAGGTCATCATCATCCAGATTAACAATCTGGGTAAACCTGCCATTCTCAGTGACAGCAAGGCTATAAGGATCAGTAACAGTGGTCGTTTCCACCTTCCCGGTATCACGACGATAGACTTCTACCTGATAGCGATAAAACTTCCTGTCCAGCTCTGCTTTAGAGCCAGAGTAGCTCCAGACACCTGTTTTTTTATCAAATATCATCTCCCCGGCAGTTAATGAGTCAACAGATGCTTCTGCATCACCCGCTAACAATAGTTTTACTGACTTTGCAGTGGGCGCCCAAACCCGCAGATCTACACGATCACCATTATATACAGCGCCAAGCTGCATGGAGCCAAGTTTCGTATTATCAAAGTAAAGGGCGTCCAGACCAAACCCGGCCTGCACCTCTGTGGCTTTCAGGGCTTTACCATCCTTGTCTTTCGCCAGAATCGCCAGCTGGCCTTTCAACATTGACTTCAGGTCAGTACCTTCTGGTAAAGTCCAACGTTGTTTTCCTGAAAGATAGGGATATTCCCCAGCCTCTTCAATGGGTAAAGTACCATCACTTTCCAGCATGATCCGGCGATCCACCGCATCCAGATCACTGCTATCACTATTATTAGTCAGGCCACCATTTCGGGCACTTACCAGTTCTACCTTCTCTGTTCCTGATGGTGCATCCCAAACCAGAGAGCCAGCTGTTACCAGATGAGCGGAGACCTCTGATAGCAGGGGCACAGTGATGGGTTCACCGGAAACTTTATTATATCCAGACACAGTATAAGCATCCTTACCAAAGCTTTTTACTGTGTATACCAGATCACTGCCATCGATGTCTTTTTCATCACCGGAATGCACAATAAATTTGAAATCCTGGCTATCATTTCTGTTGGCATTTAAATTGACAATAAAATAAGCGCCGTACTTACCATCAATGGCATCAGGCTTGAGAGGATTGCTCCAGTCTGTTAACTGACAGTTATTACCAGCATTGGCAAGGTCACAGCCACTGTCATCCCAGACATGTAGCCCCCAGCCATCATAATTATGATCCTGTCGCTGATAGTAAATTGCCACCTGATTCGATTTCAGGATAACACCGTTATTCTCATTGCTGCCGGTTGAAGATTCATTGTTGCTACAGCCTGCCGCCAGCAGACCAAAGCCGACAACAAAAGCAGCCATTGTGCGCGATGGCAATGTCATTTTCATACGGGTTGGTTTATTTCTTTATCAGTGAATAAGTAGCCGACAGGTTTTTATTGAAGTTATCCGGCGGATAAATCCTGACGTTTTTTGCTTTATGGCAGCTTGATTTAAATCATTGTGTAAGCGTTTCCATACAAAAACACCATTTAACTCATTATCACAATAGCCGCCTTTTAATACTTTCCCGTTTTGGATTAAAGTGAATCAGTCAACCATAATTATTAAAAGAAACATCATGATAAAAAAAATACTGTCGTTATCGCTGCTTTGCAGCTTGTATATACCTGCTGTACAAGCTATAGACCTAACCCCCAGCGGCCTGACTATAGGACTGGGTTCTTCTATTCATTTAGACAACCAAAAAGCAGACCTTACCGCTTATCGAACCAGCCTGGTCTGGGACTGGGATACCCCCCTGGTCACATTTTCCAGCTGGCAGCTGGGCGGTTACTTTGACCTTGCCCTTAACTACTGGAAAAGCAATCTGGGTTCATCCGATATCCGTAGCCCGGGTGCATCTGAAATAACCGCTGCCAGCTTCACCCCGGTATTTCGGCTGGAACCTGCAAACACCAATGGGTTGTCTGTGTTTTTTGATGCCGGGGTTGGACTCAGCTATTTATCGGATAAAGATATCCAACAGGAAAAACAATCCTCAGCCATCAATATGGGTGGGCGCAGCCAATTTGAAATACGAACCATGGCAGGAATCCAGTTTGGGGAAAGACAACAGTATGAAATAGCCTATGGCTGGTATCACTATTCCAATGCTGGCATTCATGATGAAAATGAAGGCGTTGATTTTCAACTTATTCATTTTGGATGGCGTTTGTGACATATTCCCACCACTAAGTCGCTGAGGCGGCTATAGTGGGGGCTTTTTGCGACCCGTACTGAGAAATATCAGCACCTTTCGCTGTAGAATCTGCGCTGACAGAACGCTCTACAGGGGAACTCTTTACACAATCGCTGTGTCCCAGCGAATCAGCTAAAGCGAAATCTCTTATGTTCATGGCAGCATTGATGTCTCTATCTGCCAGGTTATGACAAGAAGGGCATTCCCATTCACGAACAGACAAAGGCATTGATTCAGCTTTATAGCCACAACCATTGCAAACCTTGGAGCTGGGCCGAAAACGACCAATACGGATCAGGTTTTTACCATTCCAGCGGCACTTATAATCAAGCACAGAAAGAAAAGTACCCCAGCTCACATCCTGAATCGCTCTCGATAGCTTACGGTTTTTGACCATACCCTTGATATTCAGGTCTTCAACAGCAAAGGTGGTTACGTGACTTTTGATAGCCAGCCTTGCCGTTTCTTTCTGAATGAAGTCATAACGCCGGTTGGCTATGCGCTCATGCACGACCGCCACCTTGCGTTTTTGTTTTGCCCTGCCAGTAGAGCCTTTTTGCTTTCTGGAAAGTTTCTTTTGCTCTACTGCCAAACGATGAAGTGAGTTTTTCAAAAACCGTGGGTTATCGGTTTTGTTACCTTGGCTATCAATCAGCATGTGGTTCAAGCCAACATCAAGACCCACTGTATTTTCTGGCTCAATGACAGTTGGCACTGGATCACTGATGTCGTCGTCAACAAGAACGCTGGCGAAATACTTACCAGAAGGCGAGCGCTTGATGGTGACGGTTTTTACCTTTCCAGAAAAAGGCCGGTGCAGTTTTGCCTTTATGCCTTTTATCTTGGGAAGGCTAACAGTACCGCTATCAAAGCTAATCGATACATGCTGTGGGCACTGGTAAGACTGCCAGCCAGCATATTTCTTTTTGAATCGCGGGAACTTTGCCAGACCTTTGAAAAAATTGGAAAACGCCTTGTCAAGATTAGCCAGAGATGCCAGTAAGCTCTGACTATTGACCTCTTTCAGCCAAGGCTTATCAGTTTTTTTGCTGGATACCAGTTTATCTTGAAGGTCACGCTTGGAAAGGCTCTTTCCTGTTTCCTTGTAGTGCGCCTCTTTTTCACTGAGCGCCCAGTTGTAGACATGACGAGAGCATCCGAAGTGTTTTTCAATCAACACCCGTTGTTCTTGGTTCGGATAAAGCCTGTACTTGTATGCTCTCATGCCCTTACACCAACCCATACACCTTTTGCTCGATATGCACCCTAATATTATATCAGGCAAATTTATCAATAATTTGAAAACTGTCGCTAGCAGCCTGATAAGAAAGCAGTTCTCAGAACATTTCAAGGACTGCTATTGGAAACCGGTACTCTGGACGAGGGTATACTGTCTTATAACTGAGAGAGAAGTGGCGTTGTCAATATTAGCAGAGTACATAACAGAAACAGGAAAGGCCGGAGTAATGACAGCCCTCTACGGGCTGTTTGCTATCCATCTCCATCCAAACGGCAAAGCTACGCAATGCCGCTATGGATGGAGAATTCCGCAATGTTCGTTAAAAAAGACAACCCCCCGATTATACAACCGGGGGTCTCGGGTAGAAGAAAAGCCTTAACTAGCTATTCGCTATTTCAACGGCAACAGGCGTCCTTACTGACTGCCCGGCAACAGCAAAGGGGTTCGCTGCCTGACTGGTTAATTGTGAAGACTGCTTCTGTTGTTGATCACTGGAGTCCTGCTGGTCATTTTTACTGGCAGGCTTCCAGGTGGTGTTACCAAACAACAGTCCGGCACTGGCCAGGGTGCTGATAGTCAACACTGGTGCAATAATCCAGGGAACAGGTTTGGTTTTTACCAGATCAGTCAAGTCATCAAAGGCACCATCTCCAAAGAAGCCTTTAACCGGATCAGCCAGCTGCTTGCTGAAACTTCTGCCTTTTGCCGGCATCTCCGCGGTCATTTCTACGCCACTGGAGAGTTTCATGGATTTACTCACAACCTTGGGATTCAGGTCATCAAGCCCGGCCACCACAGAGCGAACTGCCCTGGCCTGATTCTTCGCCACCATCTTGCTTTTGGTCACCTTCGCCATACCGCCAGCGGCTTCGCCAACACCCGCCACCAGTGATGCCACACCAAAAATACCAGAGGCAAAGCCCAGGTTCTGTTCGGTATCCGAACGATCCCAGCCTTTTTTCTGATCCTGTATGGTCATGGAGTCCGCGGCAATACCCAGGGTATCACTGGTAACACCAAACACAGCACCCGCTACCCCCAAAGCTGCCAGCGCTGTTCCACCAGAAGCAACGATAGAGGCGGTAGCCGCTGCCAGCATCGCCAGATCCACCAGCAGGCAGAAGATGTTTAATCCCAGATCGGCACCGGCAGACATGGAGAAATGACCGGAAGGGTCCATGCGATTAACCGGATTCCCCAGACAGTACGCATAAGGATTAATACCACCACCAGAGAATGGACTCATGGAATCCGGCGTATTGAATCGCATCAATGATGGGTTATAGGCTCGATAACCATTACCCAGCAGATACCAGCCCGTATCCTGATCCTTCAGTTCCCCGTTAAACCCAGGCTGGCTCAGGTTAGCATCGGCTGCCTGTTCACCGTAGGCTGTATAGGGCTTGTCCCTAAGCTCACCACTGATTGTATCCAGCTCCGCCGTCACAGTGCCGTCTTTATCAAGTCCAAATAACCGTGTTTCACCACTGTCCTCTTTTCTGGCGGCCAGAATCTGGGAGCCGGAAACAAAGTAAGTGACACCATCTTCTCCAATCTTTTCATTAACCACACTGCCATCACGATAATAACGCGCCAGCAGGTCGCCACTAGCTAAGGTCTGCTCCACCAGCTGTCCCTGGCCATCATAGCGGTAGAGAGTTTCCTTACTGTCCAAATGAGTGATTTTTATCAAACGCCCCAATGAATCATAATCAAGCTGACGTCCCTGGTCGTCTTTAACCATTCGCCCAGCCCCGTCATACTCCAGCTCAGCAATGGCAGGATAATCAGAGTGGCTATTGGCAATGCGGGTTAGCTGGGTTGGGTCGCTGCCGGTATAGCTGAATGTGGCGGTATTGCTACCTCCATCAAATTCTGTGGTACAGCTGGTTATATTGTTCCACTGGTCATAACTGAAGGTTTGTGAATCAATGGCCTTGCCCAATGCATCCAATGGTTGTTCGGAGCCACTACAGCTATAGCTGATCAACCGGCGACTACTGTCATAACCAAAACTTTCATCCCTGAGTACCGTTTCACCGGACTTCAGGGTTCTGGTGAGTAACTGATCATTCAAGTCATAGGTCATGGTTAAAGTGCGATCTGACTGACCAGTGATTATCTGTGTCCGGCTGATTTCACGACCAAAGGCATCGTAGCCAAGGGTTGTTTTCAGCACTTTATCCTGACTCTGATCCGTCACGGTGACCTCTGAAGGTCGGCCACTGCTATCATAGCTCACAGCTGCTTTCAGGTTATCCTGTAAAATACTGGTTAACCGCCCCTGATCATCATAATCAAACTGATGGATACCATTGAGAACATCAGTAAAGGACTGGAGCTTCCCTCCCTGGGAAAACAGGTAACTTGCTGCTTTCTCGTCGCTGGCTCCCTTGTTATAGATTTCTGTTTTCAGGAGACCTGACGCACCATGCTCAATATCACGCCCCTGAGCGGCGCTATAAACAGTGGTTAATAAAGAGGACTGCTTGTCATAGTCAAAACTATGCTCTTCCTCACCCACAGTGATTTGTATCAGGCTATTCCCCAAATCAGGGCAGTAGTCAAATGTCAGCTTGTCACCGGTTGGTGTTTCCAGGGTAGCCGGTTTATCACTGCCTGCCCCATAGGTGCTGATGCTCTTGCGACCAGCCACCACGGATTCAGTGACACGGCCCAGACCATCAAAACCTTGGGTGCCAAACTCGGTGCCTGCCACTTTGACGGAAGCAGGCAAGACTTCGGTGGAATGATCTGCGTAAGCGGTTTCCTGAACAGAACCATCCGGACGGGTAATGTTAATCACCCGGTTTAATGTGTCATATTCGTAGGCTGTTGTATAACCCAGGGTATCCGTCTCTGAAATTTTTCTGCCAAAACCGTCATAGTCATAGCTGGCTACCGAAACAGACTTCTCCGCCTCAAGGTCGGCTTCACTGGCAAACCGCTCTATTTTTACCGGATTTTTAAACAGATCCCGGGTGGTACGGGTCAGCCCTTCTCCCTCAATACCGGTGAGGTCTGTCAGGGCAAAGGGATCAACACCACTTAACTCCCTGTGACCATCACTGTATTCAGTAACTGCCGTTTTTCCCCAGGCATCATATTCATAGCTTTTTCCGCTGGTAATCTGAACAGGAGCCTGCCCCTGCTCTTTCGCTTTAAGCCAGTCATAGCGATTTTCAGTAACTAACTGCCCCAGCACGTTATAACTGCTTTCCCGCAGTTTTCGGAAGGTGCCGGTATAACCGTTCTCATCAAACTCACCATCCTCATCCTGACATTCAACCTGAACAATACGACTGAGGCCATCGTAGGTTGCCCTGGCTTTCAGCCCATTGGCACCAGTAGTGGTCATCGTGGCTGGCGTAGATTCAGTGGCAAACACATATTCATAGACTCGTTTTGCCTCATAGTCCGTATCAGGCGCAACCACTTCGGTAGCCAGACGGCCCAGCACATCATAACTATAGGCTGTCACCACCTGCTGGGCATTTTTCTCTTCAAGGGTCTTTCCTGTCAGGCGGGAAATAGTGGTTTCAATACTCAGCGTTTCATCATCATGACCGGTCACTGTTTGTGTTTCAGTCTGATTATTATCATCAATGCTATAACTGTATTCTGTTGTTGTGGTCAGATCATTCAGTGTCTGAACCTGGCTGGCCTGCAAACCATGACTGTTATAGTCACTGGTATCATTAATATAGCTATACTCAACTTTGCCCAGCCCCTCACGAAGCTCCAGACTCTTGGTTATATACTGACTGGCTGCGCCACCGGAGGCCAGGGCAGGCAGGGCTATATAGTGATAATCAACGGATACCGGTACTGCATTACCATCACCCTCAATAGCGGCTGGTGTACGGGTATAATTTTTTACCTGTCGTATAAACCCATAGGGATCCTTCGGACAGAGGATTTCATTATTAAGGCTTTCACCTTCGGCAAGATAGTAGCTATAACTTTCAGAGACACCGGAAAAGTCTGCCTTATTTAACAGATTGCCACTTTCATCATAGGCACTGGTTTCCTTAAAGCTTCTATTCTGCTGACCTGCCGTGAAGGTAATGGTTCTTGATTTCTGCTGCTCATATTGCAGGGGCTGATCATCCAGTACAGCTGCATTATCCGAGTAATATTCATAAGTGGTGGTTTTAATATGGTCGCCACCGTCATAGGTTTCTGTCTGCTCCAACACCTGATGCAGTTTATTAAAGACATTAGTTTGCACCTTTGGATTATCACCACTGGGATCAACCGTCACCGTTGAGCCATAACGATAATCACGATCCACATCCCAAAGATTATCCGCCTGGCTGTTCCAGCTTTCCACCGGGCCAAATCCCAGGAAGTTGCTATCACCAAAATCCTTCCTGAAATCAAAACGGGTCAATACCTTGGGCTGACCCGCCCCCGGATCAACAATGTAGTCATATATAACAGGCAGATAATCAACGGGAGCACCACTAGGTAAACGGTGTCCTTTTTCCGGTGACGTGTAATGCATTTCTTCAGTCTGCCCGGTGGGTGAGCTGATTTCTGAAAGAAAATACATATTGCCACTGCTATTGCCATTTTGTTGCTCATAACTGAACTCAAAGGCACTATGATCGGGCAAGATTAAGCGGGTCAGACAGGCATTGCCATCAATAGCCAACTGGAACTGTTTTTCCTCAGAGGTATCAGGAAAAAGTGTAATCTCTATCTGGTGACTATCATCATAGTCAATGCTGATTAGCGCTTGACCATCGTCATTACTGATTTTATCCAGTAAAAACTGTCCTTCCATAGACTTATAATGGAAATTAAGCGCCCTGCCATCATCCTGTATTAACCGGGTCAGGTGAGCATTGCTCTCTTCAGGATTGTTGCCTTCAAAATCATGAACTTCAACCAGTCCCTCCTTGTGAATCACATACAGATGTTCTTTATCATCACTTTCCTGAACCTTTAGATCCAGCTGTTTATGGCTCAGGGTCCAGCCAGCATCAACCACCTTATAGGACTGTTTAGTACTCAAAGTCAGCTGTTTACTGGCTGCCGAGTAACCACCAAGATTCAGTGACCAGCCACGCCCCAGACGCATGGAGCCTACACCATTGGCAGTATCCATTGAGCCCATGGGATCAAAACCCAGGGTCAATTCAAAGTCAGGACCCAGGCCACCATTTCCAGACAGTTTCGCCAGCGTCACCGACTTGCTAACCAGACCGGTACGGGAGTCAGGCCCACCAGAAATAAAATTCTGCTGGTTAAATGCGGAAGAATATAAGTTTTCCATGGTATTTTTCTTATTGGCGAACCAGCAAGACAGGTTGAAACCTGTCTTGCTAATTAGTGTGAATAAGGAGAAAAGAAGAGTTTTTTAATTTCTATTCCGGCAGCTCAACCTTGGCACTGCTCACCGCCCAGTAGTGATACCAGTCACCTTTGTAGTCCCAGTTGAAATTGACGCGCATCCGGTTGCCATAGTTGTCCAGGATCACAAAATCCTGCATCTCAAAGTCGAAGTGATATCCCCCGGAATGAAGTTCCACACTGGTAGCCTTGCACATGGCAATACCATCGTGAACGTCGCTACCCACCAGCTCTGTGGTGGTGTCCCAGGGAGAACCGCCTCCCACCACCGTATCTGAATGACCACTGACGCCATTATGGTCATAATAAAACGCATAATTAGGCTCAAGTACTGCCACATGCCCTGAATTGTGCTCCAGAAAGATAGCGGCTTTTTTGCCTTTTTTACTGTGCATCATGGAAATCCAGCAATTGGTATTGTAACCATTTGCCAGGCATTTCACTTTAATACCCTTGTTAGCTTCCAGCTTCATGGGTTTATGGGAATCCGGAAGAGCATTGGGGCCATTGCTCTTATAGCAAAGGCTTCGTAATACATTAGAGCCATCATGGATACTTTTCACATCCTTAATATCAAAGTCCCCGGACTCGATATAAAACTCCTTGGTATGAACATAGACAGGAGCATCCACAGAAGTCTGTTCATCAGTACCGCCCAGCTTTGCTGCAAGGCGATACTCCAAACCGTAGTCTCCCTTTGGCGGCAGCAGATAATAAGGAACACGCCGGCCTGATACGCTTTTTAACCCTGCTGAGCTTGACTCAGCATAATCCAGATCATGCTGGAACTCATTGCTGCTTGCTGATGGTTGCCAGCCAGATAGTTCAGTGAGGTTATTGGAACTATCAAGCCTGTAGAACTTGATATTATCCTTCACATATTGATCCAGGGCTGCCAGGACATCTGGATCATTGTCATCAATATCATAGTCATCATAAGAGTAAGCAATATAAATACGGGACTGCATATTGCCATTAGCGTAAATGGTGGTTTCCTTTGCATTACTGTCTGAAATATCAGTATACAGCCCTCCCAGACTAAACTTATCCGGGTCGGGCGTGAACTCAGTGGCAGATGTCTTGTTGATCTTTGGGTCAGCGACTGCAATCGTCATAGCGAAACGCTCCTATTATTATTTATTGGAGATTACTGAATCTATTTCACTCTGCTTCCCTTCCCCCAAGATCCTTCCCGGGCAGTCCTTCATTCTTATTTTTACAGGCATTCTTATGGCACGTATAAGAATGCCAAAACAATCATTAATTTCTTGTTTCTTTACGGCCTCACCGGTTCTACATTGCAAACCTTCCAGTTTCCGTACCAATCATCTTCAGAATTAAAATCGCCCCAGTCGATATCAAAGTTTACATGGTTGCCATAATTATCGATTAGCTCATAACCTTTTGTGTGAAAGTCCAGTTTATGTTTTGCACCGTGTTTACTGGACACATTGACACTGGTTAATAACACCATTGCGATACCATCATCCGCTTCACTGGCATCCATGTCCTTCAGCTGATCCCAGGCAGAACCATTGCACTGAATCCAGTCTCCCGGGGGTTCATCCTCATTCTGAATATCAACCATCAGGTAGTAGTAATAGACCTCACGATCTTCGCCGGCATATATATTTTTGGGATGGCCTTCAACGATGATACCCGCCTTATCCCCATTTGGGGCATGGGTCATTGCTATCCAGGCATTAGGCTCATGATCTGCCACATAGTTATTAACATTCATTCCCTTATAGGTGGTGATTTTTTTTATCCTGTGACCATCAGGCACCATACTTCCACCATTATGGACATAACGGAGTACCCTTAAGGTTGCTCCACCAGAGCCACCCAAACTGTGAATTTCAAAGTCGGAGTCTTCTATCTCAAAATAGTGGGTATGAATAACCAACGGGGCATCAACCTCCGTTTGTTCATCAGTGCCTGTCAGTGTGGCACAGAGCTTGTACTCACTACCGGCTTCTTTGGCAGGGGGAATCAGAAAATAGGGTGTACGACGGCCATAAATACTCTTGTTTTCAGTGTCTGAACTTGTGTAGTCAATACAGTGTTCATAGCCATTATCAGTGGCAGAGGCCTGCCAGTCTGATGTTAAGTCGTGAAGGGTGTTTGTATCATCCAGCAGGTGGAAAACAATATTTGTCTTTATATAGTTATCAAGCGCGGCCAGAACATCCGGGTTAGTATCATCAACATCATCGTCATAGCTGTAACCAATATAAACGCGGGCCTGCATATTATTATTGGCGTAGACAGTGGTTTCCTTGTCATCTGCTGAGATATCGGTAAAAAGCCCATCAAGGGAGAATTTTGATGCGTCTGGCGTAAAGGAGTCTTTCATAACCTGACTCTTCACAGGCTTCGGAATCACGGCAGTCATAAGCGTTCTCTCCTGTTTTTTTTATTAAGAGATGCCCGTATTTATGGTGTTTTACTGAACTAAATAATGATAAAAAGGCCTATACCCCTGTCTATCAAGACACCTGAAGCAATACGACAAGAAGACCATACTATGTATTTGCGAAGGAAAATTGATACAGATCAATTAAAAAGCGGCAGGCAACAGGACTTTACATAAGTCACCCACCTGAATAGATGATCAGATATTTTCGCTCAAGTACCAATTAACGAAGTAACTTGGTGGAATGACATCCATATCAACCAATATTTCTGACTGATACTTTATATTATGTTCGCTATAGGGGTATTCAACAGATAGATCCAAATACGAGTCATAGTCACAATAGCCCATAGAATAAGAATTTCTTATAACCCTCCATATGGTATTCCCTGTATTAAGATTCCATAGCTGGCACTTTCCTTCTTGCTCTTCTTCTTTGTTCTTAGTAAGCAAAAAGCCTGACAATAATTTTTTTGAAAAATCCATTTCGGTCACAAGCTTCTTATTTGATGGTATCTTTACCCTCAATTCAGAGGGGTAAACGTATGTTTGCCTTGGATCAACCCTTATAAATATATAACCACTATCGGTATCTGTTTTTTTTACATCTTCGAGCGTTTTTCCCCCATAGAGAGATTGCAGTTCTGACTCTGGAGATGAGCGATCCACTTGCTCACAATACATAAAGGGCGCTCGAAAAAAACTATAACCGTGCTTTCCGCTCGCCCTCAACCCACTCTGCTTTATTAAAGCCTCATTTTCCTTTTTACACCTGTGCCAGACTAAAACACCCTTTCCTGAGGCTGGTTCTACAATACAGACATGCCTGGAGTTAAAGAGAATATCCTCTTTACTGATATCACCTCCAGCAAAACTCATTGTGCTGATAATGAATAGGGTTATAGACAACCGCAACTTAAGCTCAATTCTAACCACTCATGCCCCCTGCAAAATATAACAATGATACAGTAAAAGTAGATTATAAAGCAGAAAGTTCCAGGAGCTTGTCCTAGAGTAGCCTGGTTGTGTAAAATCAGGCCTTTTGCAATGTATCCAAGTGTTGAAGAAACGGTTGTCTCACTCCAAATTCAACGATAACCCTGCTGATTTTAATCAGTACCTGATGTTTCCCTCGAACATTTTCGATCTGTTGCCACCAGATCACGACTGTTTTTTGTTTGAAGACATCTTAGGAGAATTCCATATTGAAGACTAATATAAGATAATAGAATAAAACATATCCGGTATCACTTACTTTAATAAATCACTTATCATTCATGATCAACAAACACCCCCATAACCCATTACCATATAAATGCCTATCAATATTTTCACCTCTAAAAAGCCTAAACAAAAACAACATACTACCTTCTGCTTTTCTTATATTTCTATTTTTTATTTTTAATAGAGCACAAGCAGATAACTACCTTGGAATTCCACATCAGCAAGACCCTGACTTGGTAGTTTGCGTTTTACCAACTCAATGGGAAAATGGTCCCAACATAAAATACACTTTAAAATTTAATGGCTGGATTCGAGTTATAGCACATACTAATCTTATTAGTGGAAACAAGAATGATGGTTATTTTTTATCGACTACAAATCCTGACACAAGCTCTTCAGACCAGCTTCATGTTTATTATAAAGGCACCTCACCTGTACCAATTTGCTTTTCTCTAAGCAGCAATGGCATGCCAGACTCATTACTTCTTCAAGTAGATAGAAATAAAAGCTATCTCTCTACAGATTCAATGATATCCGCAATTTTTTCTGATCATGATGTATTTTGCAGAGAGTTTAGAAAATATCGACGAATTGAAATTATTACATTCAATCATAATCAAACTATTAGATATTCAGTCCTTATTTCCAGACATCATCTACGACCAATGCAACCAATAAGAGACAAAAACATAAATCAAAAAACAGTTAGCTATATACATTCAATAGAACACACGCACTGGCCAACAGTATTAGAACTTAATTCCAAATTAAACCAAACTTGCTTGCTGGGTATAACCCCCACCTTATTTCGCTATCTATACCTATCTAATGGAATAACTGAAACATCAGCCATACAATTAACAGATGCTATTGGTGTAGCATCCAACTTCATCAAAGATCTTTCTGAAAAAAAACATAACCAACCAAATACAAATAGAAAAGAGCTAATCAAAAAAAACAAAAAATGCAAAGATGATTTTGCAGACAGCATTGATACCAGGTTAACGGAATGGGAAAATATTTGCTTCACAGAAATCAGTCAAATTTTAGCAAACAAGGCCTTTCAAAGTTTAGAAAAGCCTAAAGTCAACCCATATTCCAGGAAACTCACAGAAATATCATCTATAGAGTCGCAAGAAAGTCAAAAAATTTTAACCCAAGAAAATGGCTCTTCGTTATTTCAAGCCATTGCTGAGTCTTACTCTAAACCAGCAATTCCCGCAGACTTGATTAAAGCCCTTAATAACAAGGGCTGTAGCTTGGTAGCCTCTTGCTAAAATCGCAGACTATCCGGTAGAATTTCACCACAATAATAATAACGATGCTCATGTTGTGCCGCTAACGAAACCAAGAACCATTGCTGAAAAACTGCTCAAAATAGTCTCTGATGAAGCGGGTCAAATTCCAGACTTTCGCAAGAAAAGCCAACATGACAAAATTGTCCTTCATGATGCGGTCATGAGTGGCCTGGCAGTCATGCACCTGAAATACCCTTCATTACTGGATTTTGATCAGGATTGTGTCAATAACCCAGATAGGCTCAAGAACTTAAAGTCGATGTACAATGTCAGCTGTGTCCCCAGTGATACCTATCTGAGGGATCTGATTGACCCTATCGAAACACGCTATTTAAGGAAGTTCTTTACCCGCCTGTTTGCCTTTGTGCAACGATCTGGGCGGCTTAAGCAGTTCACTTATTTTGAGGAAGGGTATCTTGCGCCTATCGATGGTACGGGGCACTTTTGCTCAGGGAAGATTAGTTGTCCTGAGTGTTGTGTAAAAAAGCCAGGCAGCAAAAATCCGCAATACTACCATCAGTTACTGGCCTGCTGTCTGGTAAAGCCGGGCAAGAAAGAAGTATTACCTTTAATGCCTGAACCCATCATCAAACAAGTTGATGCGTCAAAGAATGATTGTGAGAAGGTAGCGCTCAAGCGGCTATTGGCGAATTTATCCAGAGAGCATCCGCACCTGCCACTGGTTCTGACTTTTGATGACCTGTACTCAGATGGACCGACCATCAAGTTGGTAAAGTCCTTTGGCTATAGCTTCATTATGGTGGCAAAGGATTCAACCCATGAGTCGTTATACCAGGCCGTCGATGAGCTGGATTGTGCAGACAAAGTGGTGCGCTATGAATATACCGATGATAAAGGGTTTACGCACTGGTTCCGGTTTGTGAATGGTGCCCCCATTAACAAGTCACACCCGGATGTGCTGGTTAACTTTCTCGAATATATAGAAATTGATCCAGAGGGCAACAAGAAGTACGTCAACACCTGGGTCACGGACATTGAGCTTTCAGCCGAGAACGTGAATAAATTCATGCGAGGAGCACGCGCTAAATGGAAAATTGAAAACGAAACGTTCAATACACTGAAAACACAGGGCTACCATCTCGAACACAATTACGGGCACGGAAAGCAGCATCTGGCCAGCAATCTGGCATGCCTGACTTTTACGGCCTTCCTCATCAACCAGATAGAACAACTGTCTTGCAAGCTCTTCCAGGAAGCGCTCAAGATAAAAAAGTCTAAAAAGGCATTCTGGCATGCCATACGAGGGCTGTTTGACTGGTTCTGCATTGATAACTGGACAGACGTATTTACAGCTATCATTGAAGGGCGAAGTGTGAGCTTGAAGTTGCTGACTGTCGATACGACATAGAGCGTTGATGTTAGCCCTGTGACCTGTGTTACCTGTCATTAAAACCGACTGCCGATATAGCAGCAGTCTGGCTCTGTTCATCCGCGATAAAATCATTTTTAATTAACTGAAAATGTGCCAGCCGGAATCTGGTTTGCGGGAATTGCTGACTCTAAACAACTACCATTTTCCAATCGCATATCTGAGGAAGACATAAGGATTACTGTCTGCCAAATAACACATGAAATATGGCAGCTACAACTAAAAGAAGATATGGACAAGTTTAACCGGGCAAATGGTTTTAATCTTTCCCCACAAGAGTTATTTCCTACATACCTTAAAGAGCTACAAGATTTAACGGGATTTTCACCAGAAGAACTAAGAGAAATTTCACCCCACCTACCATCAACAATAGAAATAGAGCCAGGACTTTTGCCATTAATTCAAAAAGTGGTGGATGCCCCCATCCATATCTACTCAAAGGGATCATATAATATTGAAGTTTTCGACGATGATTTATGGGCAGAAAAAGCACCTCACTTAAACCAGTTTTTAAAACATAGAAACGAAAGCGTCAGACTCACTTTGTTCCCCCCTCTATCTAAATCATCTACAGTTGCTCTTTGGCAAGATTTCTCAAAAGATAACTCTTGTCGTTATTTTTGTCTCACTAACCACTCATTTTGCAATAGAAAGGAAGGCCCGAAAGACTAATCCTCCGGACACAATATATCAATATAGTCAGTTATAACCCCACGTTATTTTTCTGGAGCACCTGTTCGGCTCGATAGCTGGAACGGACAAAAGTGCCTGACACCACCTCAAGGAAGCCTTTTTCCAGTCCCCACTGACGATACTTTTCAAATTCCTCAGGGGTAACATAACGGTCAATGGGTAAATGATTTTTGGTGGGCTGGAGATACTGACCAAAGGTGACAATATCAACACCAGCGGCTCTCAAATCATCCATAGCCTCCAGAATTTCGTCTTCTGTTTCCCCCAATCCCAGCATCAGGCTGGTCTTGGTTAACACATCGGGACGGTACTTCTTGGAGTATTCAAGAACCGCCAGAGTTTGCTCATAGCTGGCACGGGGGTCGCGTACCGGGTGAGTCAGCCTCTTCACCGTTTCAACATTTTGGGCAAAAACAGCGATACCACTATCAACCACCGTTTCAATACAGCTGAAATCACCCATAAAGTCCGGTGTTAATACCTCAACATCGGTTTTGGGATTCACCTCTTTTACCTTTCTGACCACAGCAGCATAGTGACCTGCACCACCATCAGTAAGGTCATCACGGTTGACAGAGGTCAGCACCAGGTATTTCAGCCCCATATGTTGAACGGTCTCGGCAGTGCTTTCTGGTTCATTTTCATCCAGCCAGCCTTTGGGATTGCCGGTATTCACTGCACAGAAGCGACAGGCACGGGTACAGACATCCCCCATCAGCATGATGGTGGCAGTACCAGAACTCCAGCATTCATTGATATTGGGGCACATGGCCTCTTCACAGACAGTGCTCAGCTTATGCTTGTGCACAACGGCCTTCACTTCCTTATATTGAGAGCCATACTGAGCCTTAATGCGCAGCCATTCCGGCTTTCTTTGAATGGGCGCAGAACCTCCATGACTGGCCTTTATGCCATTTTTTATGGCCGTGATGCCCCGGTCATTGACGAACTTGGCTCCGCTCTCAATCTGAACAGCGGGAATAAGGTTTTCATCGCTCATAGAGTGAACGCCACAAGTAAATAGTTATATCTAGATTATGATAAACCGCTAGTCACTGGAATACTGTATATCCGTATAACTGCCCAGCTCAGTCATCAGAGATTCAAGCAGGGCATTAGCAGTATTAGCCATAGAGGCCTTGGGATAAAGTGCCTTGAGGGTAGTAACAGGCTGGCCCACATAGCCACAGGGATTGATTCGCTGAAAAGGTTCCAGATCCATATCGACATTTAAGCTCAACCCGTGGTAGGAGCGCATTTTTCTGAAACGTAACCCCAGCGATGCAATTTTGGCATTATCTATATAGACGCCAGGTGCATCCGGCTTGGAATAGGCCTTGATATTATAACCATCCAGCAAACGGATAACGCTATTTTCCAGCGCCGTTACAATTTTTCTCGGGCCGCTGCCACTTCTGCGAACATCCAGCAACAGATACATAACCAGTTGACCGGGGCCATGGTAAGTCACCTGACCACCCCGATCCACCTTTATGACGGGAATATCACCCGCTGCCAGGACATGCTCTGGCTTTCCTGCCTGCCCCAGTGTAAACACCGGATCATGCTCCACAAACCAGATTTCATCGGGTGTATGCTCATCCCTCTGCTCTGTGAAGGTTTTCATGGCCTGCCAGACAGGCTCATAGGCCTTCCTGCCAAGCTGACGGACACACAGTGACTGACTCATAGCACCATTTGAACCCGGCCACTGGCCTTTAACTCTTCATGGAGAGCCTTAAGCTGTTGTTCTCCCGTCGCACGAATCACCACATGAACAGAAAAATACTTTCCGGTGCGACTGGCCTTTACATCCGCCTTGCCATCAAAGTCCCGCGCATGTTTTTTTACTACACGCACAACAAAATCCTTAAAGTCCGGCGCTGCTGCTCCCATTATTCGAATGGGGTAGTCACAGGGAAAGACTATCTTGGGTGCGTCCTGATTGTTACTGCTATCAGCCATATCACTTCTACTGTTTTAAATGAAAATGCAGTTCCCGGAAGGAGCTGCATTTTCCGCTCATGGCTGTTTAATTAGGAAAACAAGCCGCTAAAGAAAAGCATAATTGTATCCCACAGCCGTTTAAAGAAGCCACCTTTCTCAACTGCTTGCTGGGCAAGCAGGGGTACTTCTTTAATCACCTCGTCTTCCAGCATCACTTTGACCTTGCCCACCTTCTGCCCGATGGCTATGGGTGCAATCAGGTTTTGATCCACCTCCATAGTGGCCTTAAGTTTTTTGCCGGTGCCACGGGGCACGGTGACAACTAGATCCCTGTCGATGCCAATGGATGTTTCATCAGCGGTGCCTTTCCAGACTTTTACCACCTGCAGCGGTTCACCGCCTTTTTTGATATCTACATTCTCAAAGAAACGAAAACCGTAAGTGAGCAGTTTCTGTGCTTCCTCTGAACGTTGCTTCTCACTGCTGGCACCCAACAGGACTGCCACCAGGCGTCGATCATCGCGGTGAGCGGTCACGGCAAGGTGATAACCCGTTGCTTCAATATGACCTGTTTTAAGGCCATCAACATAAGGGTTTGTCCACAGCAGGGTGTTCCTGTTAGCTTGTCTGGCCAGAGGCTTGCCCGTTTTTTTATCGACGCCATACTGATAGTACTTCTGGCTGTACAGCCCATAATACTCTGGATAATCCTTAACAATGTGGCGAGAAAGAGTGGCCAGGTCTCTGGCTGTTGAATAATGATCAGAGACAGGCCAGCCCGCTGCATTGCGGAAATGGGTATTATTCATCCCCAGTTTCATGGCGGTGCCATTCATTAACTGGGCAAACGCATCTTCACTGCCAGCAATATGCTCTGCCATGGCAACACTGGCATCATTACCGGAAACAATGATAATCCCCTTCATCAGTTCTTCAACCGGAACCCGTTTGCCCACCTCGACAAACATCGTGGAACCACCCATGGACCAGGCTTTTTCACTGATAAGAACCTTATCATCCCGGCTTATATTACCTGCGTCCAGCTCGGCCTCTGCAATGTAAGCTGTCATCATTTTAGTGACACTGGCAGGATGCATTTTTTCATCGGGGTTTTCTGAAGCCAGCACTTCACCGCTATCCGTATCCATCAAAACATAGCTTTTCACGGCTATTTTGGGAGGAGAAGGAATCAGGGCTGAAATTTTAGCCTGTGCCTGGCCTGTACCCAGGCACATCATCACAGCAACCAGTCCGGCTATTTTTTTTACAGGGGATAGAATATTGCTCATCCAGATTAATGACTCTCTAAAAAATAAACGGAATCCCGGGAGAACGAGATAAAACATGTTGTTTTTTTCGAAGATCCCCAGACCCTGAAAGCTTATGGAGAGAAATGATAAGGTTTTCTGAATAACTACGCCATATGGAAAAAACAGATTGAGTCACTCTTTAGCCAAAAACCGCTCATCAAAGCGCTTCGCTGAATTGTAAAGCCCGAATTTACAAAAAGGTTACTCATAAACAATAAAGGGGGTGTCATAGCGTGATTCAGCTAACTGTTCCAGCAACTCCTCCATATGCTCCGGGCTTTCAACAGGACCAACCCTCACTCGATAATAAGGGTTCACCTCATCATCATTGGCAACAATACTGACCTTAACGCCCAATTTATCAAATACCTCTCTGCGTAACACATGGGCATTATGGAAGTTTTTAAGGGCCGCTAATTGCAGGTAAATCAAGGAATCCTCATCTTTCTTCCTCTCTTTGGAAGTCAGGAATGCACCGGGATCAATGCCTTCTATCTTGACTTTAGAGACACCGCTGTTGGCAAATCCCAACTTCTTCGCTGCAACATACGAAACATCAATCAATCGGTCATCTTTAAAAGGGCCTCGATCATTAACCCTCAATACCACAGAACGGTTATTTTCCAGATTGGTTACTTTGACGTAGGAAGGCAGCGGCAGGGTTTTATGGGCTGCCGTCATCTTGAACATATCGTAAACTTCACCATTGGCAGTTTGCCTCCCGTGGAACTTGGTTCCATACCAGGATGCGATCCCCTCCCTGGAGTAACCCTTAGCGGTTTTAAGGGGTTTGTAGCTGACTCCTCTCAATTTGTAGGGGCTGTGCTTGAGTCGCCCGGAGTGTGGTTCTGGCACCGCATCAGGTATCAAAGAGACATCCACGTGTCCCTTGGGTGGCCCATCTTCTTCTGTTGTGGTGGTTGCAGTGGTTGTACATCCACCAAGGGCGGCGGCCAGCATACCAAAAGCCCAGTAGCGAAATCTTGACGATAAATTTTCCATAAGCGCTTCTGTTTTTAGCAATTGTATCATGAGACCCCGACAGCCATAGGCACATACAGGCTTCTTTACCATTACCATAGAAGAGGCCTGAAGTTGAAGGCACAGGAGCTTACAGGTCATGTCTTGCCGGTCTCCGGAACCTGTTCCTTTACCTGTGTGGCCGCATGGTTATAGCCTGATTTTACCTCTTTTGCCAACTGCACAACCGCCATGGCATACATCTGACTTGGATGATAACGAGTGATGGCATAGTAATTAGTAAAGCCAAGCCAGTATTCAGGGCCTTGCTCCGCCTCCAGGGTTATAGTAGTGGCTTTCTTTACCTCTGGAGGCAAGGCCATGTCTGGATACCACCCCATTTTTCCTAATTCTGCAAGGGTTTTATCCGGCCTGAGACTTGAAGCCTGAGGAAACTCATTGGCAATACGGGTTTGATCCCTGACTTTGGATACCACAGGCATTCCCTTTTGCCACCCCAGCTTACATAAATAGTTTGCCACACTGCCAACGGCATCTTCGCTATAATCCCAGATATTGGATCGTCCATCGCCGGTAAAATCCACAGCATACGTCCGATAGATGGATGGCATAAACCGGGGAATCCCCATGGCCCCGGCATATGACCCCCTGATGTTTTCAGGGTGCTTTATTTTCTGCTCCAGAACCAGCTTGAGAAATTCTTTCAATTCGTTTTTAAAAAACTTATTCCGGGGTGGATAGTCAAAACTGAGTGTGGTAAGCGCATCCAAAACAC
Source organism: Endozoicomonas sp. Mp262 (assembly GCF_025643335.1). NCBI lineage: Bacteria > Pseudomonadati > Pseudomonadota > Gammaproteobacteria > Oceanospirillales > Endozoicomonadaceae > Endozoicomonas > Endozoicomonas sp. Mp262. Next base: position 140,010 of record NZ_CP092489.1, read on the forward strand.
TAAAACCACCGGTCTGGCGACCATAAGCTGTTTCTACACCCAGCACTGCGACAATAATACTGGCCGGTACACCGTACTCTATTTCTGCCTGCGCCAAGGCCCTGGCATTCTTTTCCCAAAATACAATACCCTGGTTGATGCGTTCAGTCGTCAGAAAAATTTTATGGTAATCCTTCCACGCCAATTGATTTTCAACTTTACGCCCCATCAATTCCAAAGCTTTGTCTGACCTTTTGGCAAGACCAATAACCCTTTCAGTATCTCTCCTTGGGAGCTGCTCTTTTGCTTCAAGATCCCTGATAAATAATTTCACATCTGAACGGTTAATATAACCAAGATATTTATCACTGTGTTTTACCTGGGTATTTTTTTTATCCGGCCGTACCATTATATGTGATGCAAAAACTGACTCCACAGAGAAAGCAACAGATATAAACGACACGATAATTAATAATAAAAAAGGATAAATTACGGATATTCTTTTTACACCCGAATCACCGATACTACCGGGATAGTTATCACTTTGAGGCATAAAAGAAGCATCATCAAAATAAAAAGTTTTCAACCTGGCCATGAAAGTCGTCTCATGTCGTTGAATAGTGCAGACAGGCTGATAACTTTACCTCATTATTAACAAATAGGAAATCTCGAAAAATTACTCCTGCTCCCTGCCCTCTTGTCTATGTTACTAGCTCCAAACCTGACAGACAGTATGAGGCCTGACCATGAAGTTAAGACTATATTCTCAAATTTTACTTGGGTTGTTTTTAATAGCTTCTTTTTGTACCTCTAATGCTGGCCCAGGGTCAGAAGATGAAATACGCTTATTATCTGCAGCTTTTATTGAAAATAATTCTGGAGAAAGAAATGGTGATATTCAGGCTATTTTTATGGAAGATGGATATGAAATACCTACATTAACCCATAAATTTGCTCGCGAACAAATACTCAATGCTGTACAAAGACGTCATGAAAAAGCCATACGTGTCAACTATCTAGCTACTGGGTATGGCGTTTTAGTTGTCAAAGCTGAATTAGACTCTGATGGAGAAAATGATGAAGTTGCAGAAGAAATATATGTGCAACTAAAGTTTAGAAACAAGCCTAAAGCAGTAGAGCTATATACCGATGGAACTCTCAAATTAAGTGAAGAAGACACCACAGATAAAAAGCTTGTATTTGAAAGGGTTAATATTATGGGTGCTAAACCTATTATCATTCCTTTAACACGGCAAAGTGAATTGGCAGATAAAAAATGGTGTACAACTGTTGCACATCTTGCCAAAGAACAAATTTCTCAACTAAAGAATGACAAAAGCAGTTTTGAGAATGATGAAGATTATGAAAAATATAAATGGTGCTGGACATCGCTAACCGAGCAAAACCTTGACTCTGATGAAGATGATAACAAGGAGTGAAAACTGTCATATCAATAGAGCTATTCATTTTTAGCATGAATAACAGAATAATTCCCCCTGGAATCTTCCAGGGGAGCACCGTTAAAAGACCAACAAAAAACTACCTCAAAAAACTCCGATCCGTATGAATAGACATTAACATCCCAAACCCGGCCATCAAGGTAACCAAAGAGGTTCCTCCTCTGCTTACCAGAGGCAGAGGTACGCCAACCACAGGTAAAATACCACTGACCATGCCAATATTTACAAAGACATAAACAAAAAACGTCAATGTAATACTTCCTGCAAGGAGCCGCCCAAACAGGGTTTGCGCATGAAGGGTGACATAAAGCCCGCGACTGATAATCAATGCATACAGGGCCAGCAAAATCAAACATCCCAGTAAACCAAACTCTTCTGCCAATACTGCAATAATAAAATCGGTATGACTTTCAGGAAGAAAATCCAGGTGCGACTGAGTACCTTCCATCCACCCCTTACCATAAAGGCCGCCCGAACCAATGGCCACCGTGGACTGGATAATATTCCAGCCTGATCCCCAGGGATCACGCTGGGGATCAAGGAAGGTCAAGACTCTCTGCTTTTGGTATGCATGCATAAAGTAATGCCAGAGAACATAGACCGAGGGCACAGCCAGCAGAATAGCGGAAAAAATTAACCGCTTGCGAAGTCCCGCCAATAAAAGGACAAATATGCCTGAAGCCCCTATCAAAAGAGCGGTTCCCAAATCAGGCTGTTTAGCAATCAGGACAGCCGGTACACCGATAATGGCAAGGGATATAACCACATCACGCAGGGAAGGGGGCAAGGGTCTCCTTGCCAGATAACTGGCCATAACGATAGGCATGACCAGTTTGATAATCTCTGATGGCTGGAAACGAAATCCCGGCAGCTGTATCCAGCGCTGAGCCCCCTTTGACTCAATCCCATGGACCAAAACCACCAGCAGCAATACGACACCAGCAATATAAAACCAGCGAGACCACTGCATCAGCAGCCGGGGCGGAACCTGGGCTACACTCACCATCACCACAAAGCTGATCAACAGGTAGATCGCCTGCCGGATAACGATGTTTATTTCCTTGCCGGTTGCACTATAAAGAATAAACAGCCCGGCACCCGAGAGCAGCAATAAAAAACCAATCAGGATAAAGTCAATATGCCAGCGTAAAGACCAGCTGGCCGCTCTCCCGAATCCGCTTCCACTCTGCAGCTGCCGGACAAAATCCGGTTTAGACATACTATTTCACAGCTCCCTGTAACTTTGGCAATAAATAAGAATCTATCACTTTACGAGCCACATTGGATGCGCCTGAGTTGTTCTCCAATACCACAGAAATGGCTATCTGCGGGTCATCTACCGGGGCAAAGGCAATAAACAGGCTATGATCCCGCTCAAACTCTTTGAGTTTTTCTGCATCATACTCTTCACCCTGGGCAATACTGACAACCTGAGCGGTTCCGGTCTTTGCAGCCATAGTGTATTTAAGCCCACGCCCTATACGCCAGTGAGCTGTTCCCCTGGGGGCACTAACCACCTTTTCCATGGCATCAATGACAGTCTCCCAATTTCGTTTGCCACCAACCGTAATATCCCCGCCCCAAACCTTTTGCTCATGGTCTTCAACGGTATTTTTCACAAGTATGGGTTGAATATGTCGGCCTCTATTGGCAATTAGTGCGGTTGCTTCAGCCAGTTGCAGGGGAGTAGCCAGCATATAACCCTGCCCGATAATGGCAATAACTGTCTCCCCCGGATACCAGGGCTGACCATAAAGCCCCCGCTTCCAGGCTTTGGAGGGCAGTAAACCCGGGCGTTCTTCTCCGATATCAATACCTGTCCTTCGACCAAAGCCAAACTGACTGGCAAATTCATGCAGTCCATCAATACCCAGCTTGCCCGCCTGGTTATAAAAGTAGGTATCGTTAGAAACAACAATGGCTTTCTCCAGATTGACCCAGCCATGCCCCTGCCGCTTCCAGTTACGAAACCGGTGCTCACTACCAGGCAGTTGAAACCAGCCCTTGTCAAATACCCGATGTTTAGGCCCGACAATGTCATTTGCCAGTAATGCCAGCGCCATAATGGGCTTGATGGTTGAAGCCGGCGGATACTCTCCCAAGCTTGCCCTGTTATAGAGCGGTCTTTCTATATCCGTATTCAGACTCTTATACGTTTTTGAGTCAATACCGGTAACAAACAGGTTGGGGTCGAAGGATGGGTTACTCACCATAGCCAGAACCCCACCCGTCCTGGGGTCAAGTGCAACCACAGCCCCCCGCCGACCTTCCATTGCTTCAATGGCTTTACGCTGTAAATCCGTATCAAGATATAATGTCAGGTCCTGACCGGGTACTGGCTGTTCTTGTTTGAGCACACGCAAAACCCTGCCCCGGGCATTGGTTTCAACCTCTTGATAGCCAGGCTTACCCATCAAAATATCTTCATAATATTTTTCCAGGCCAATCTTCCCGATAGTATGAGTACCGCTATATCTTGCGGCATCGAGATTTTTAAGCTCCCTGTCATTGATCCGCCCCACATAGCCAACACTGTGAGAATATAGTGAACCTTCCGGATAATAGCGCACCAATTCAGCATTAATTTCAACACCGGGCAACCGAAATTGATTCACTGCAATTTTAGCAATTTCCTCATCCGTCAGATCAAACTTCAATGGCACCGCCTCAAAAGGCCGTCCCTGCCTGGATCGACGACGATAGCGACTCAGTTCATTCTCGGTAAGCGGTATCATCTCTGCGATAGAGTCCAGTAATTCATCCGTATTTTTTACGCGCTCGCGCACAATGGATAGAATATGGCTGGATCTGTTCATTGCCAGAAGCTGACCTCTACTGTCGTATATCAGCCCCCTGGTTGGAGGTAATGCCCGAAGATGCACACGGTTTTCATCGGACTGGGTAGACATTTCACTGTAGCGAATGATTTGAAGATAAAAGAGCCTGGATATGAGACCTGCAACCAAAAGCAGCATAAAGCCCACAGCAACCCAAACCCTGGTATTCACAATTTTTTTTTCGGCTTTATGATCCTTTAAAGTCTCTGCCGACATATGCGCAGTACTCAGTCAATGATGTTTTACTGGAAAATGCCACAATCCTGTTCAATCCTGGCGGCACTTTCCGCGAATGACGATTGGGGTCAGTTATTTATGATAGGGATGGTTATTCAGTATGCTCCAGGCACGGTAAACCTGCTCGGCAACAATAACCCTGACCATAGGATGGGGCAGAGTCAGGGGAGATAAGGACCAGCGTAAGTCTGACCGCTGTAAACATCGGCTATGCAATCCTTCCGGGCCACCTACCAGCAAACTTACATTACAACCTGAGTGAAGCCATCCACCCAGCTTATCCGCCAGTTGTTCTGTAGCCCAGGGTTTCCCCTGAATTTCAAGAGTAACGACGATATCCCCCTGACCAATAGCAGCAAGCATCTGTGTCGCTTCTTTTTCTTGTAAACGACAGATATCAGAGCCTTTGCTTCTGCGTCCCAGTGGAATCTCCACAAGCTCCAGCCTAACATCCTTTGCAAGCCGTCGGCTGTACTCCCGGTAGCCCTCTTCAACCCATCCTGGCATCCGGGATCCCACTGATATCAGCCTGACCCGCATCAGGATTGCTCACTGGTACTCAGTACACCGGCACTGGCATTATCCCATAACCGCTCAAGATCATAGAACTGTCGGGTGGCTGGTAACATAATATGGGCAACCACATCACCCAGGTCCACCAAAACCCACTCAGCCTTATCCGCTCCTTCTGTCCCAAGAGGGCGAACACCCTGTTTTTTACATTTATCAATCACATTATCAGCAAGGGACTTAACATGTCTATTGGATGTACCACATGCTATAACCATATGGTCAGTGACACTGGTAAGATCCGCCACTTTAAGGCTAACAATATCATTGCCCTTTAACTCATCCAGGGCATTAACCACCAGCTTTTTCAGTTCATCAGCGTGCATAAATTGCCTTCAGTTCCTCATTTTCATCAAAGTAATCGGGCAGATTCTCAGTCTTTTCATGGATTAATCAACGTGGAAATCCACTACTTACGTATATGACCATCACCCAGAACAATATATTTCTGGCTGGTAAGCCCCTCCAGACCAACAGGCCCTCTGGCATGGATCTTATCCGTAGATATGCCTATCTCAGCTCCCAGTCCATACTCAAAGCCGTCCGCAAATCGTGTTGATGCGTTAATCATTACCGAGCTGGAGTCCACTTCCCTGAGAAAACGACGTCCCTTGGAGTAATCTTCAGTGATAATAGAATCAGTATGGTGTGAGCCATATCGGTTAATGTGAGCAATGGCTTCATCCATATCCCGTACAACCCTGACTGCCAGCACCGGCCCCAGGTATTCGGCCATCCAGTCCACCTCCATGGCCGCAATGGCATCAGGAAGGGTGTCGCAGACCACCGGGCAACCTCTCAGTTCCACGGCTTTCTGCCTGAAACCGGCAGCCAGCTCAGGTAACAGTGTTTGAGCCAGTTGTTCATGAATCAGCAGGGTTTCCATGGCATTACAGACGCCATAACGATGGGTTTTTGCATTGATAGCGATCCTGACAGCCTTGGTTATATCAGCCCGGTCATCAATGTAGACATGACAAATTCCATCCAGGTGCTTGATCACCGGTACACGGGCATCCTTACTAATTCGCTCAATCAAGCCTTTGCCACCCCTGGGAATGATGACATCCACAAACTCAGGCATGGTTATCAAGGAACCCACCGCTGCCCTGTCCGTTGTCTCAACAACCTGAACAACGCTGTCTGGCAATTCCGCCTGCTTGAGTCCAGCTTGAATACAGGCCGCAATGGCCCGGTTGGAATAGATGGATTCTGATCCACCCCGAAGAATAGCGGCATTGCCGGATTTCAGGCACAGGCTGGCAGCTTCCACAGTTACATTGGGGCGGGATTCGTAAATAATGCCAATGACACCCAGGGGCACTCTCATCCGACCCACCTGAATACCGCTTGGTACATATTTCAGGTCATCAATGGCTCCAATGGGATCGGGTAGTCCTGCAACCTGCTTTAACCCTTCGATCATTCCATCAATTCGGGAATCGGTGAGTTCCAGCCTGTCAAGCAGCGCATCATCCAATCCAGCCCTGCGACCATTATCCAGATCTTTTTGATTGGCCTCTTTAAGTCTTGGGCGTTCTGCGTCAAGGGTATCAGCAATCGCCATCAATGCCCGGTTTTTCTGGCATGTTTCAGCCCTTGCAATAAGGGCGCTGGCTTCTCTGGCAGTTTTTCCAAGCCTGCGCATATAGCAATCGACGTTTTCAGACACTCAGTGATTCTCCACAGCCTAACTGGATCGGACACAAATTATATCTTCTCTCTTACGGATATTGCATCAACAGAGCCAATAGAGAGTCGTTAACGGAGAATAGCATGGCACTATGCTTCCAATTAACCCTTTACTGACCGCCGGTTGATGCAGGATCTCAGCATAAAAATCCATCAGTCAGCCGCCACCGGCATGGTAAATTCGAAAATAGTTCCACCTTCCGGGTGACGCTGAAAGTTCAAGCGACCTCCATGAGACTGGATGATCGAGTGACAGACTGAAAGCCCAATCCCCATACCATCCTGCTTGGTGGTATAAAACGGTGTAAACAGCTTTTCCTCCGCATCTTCAGCAAGCCCATAGCCCCTGTCAATAACAGAGACCTTCACAAAAGCCTCGCCTTCCATTCGGGTTGTGACCTTGACGCCAATAGGGCTGGTTTCCAGACCTCTCATTGCCTCCATACCATTTCGAATAAGATTCAATGCCACCTGCTGAATCTGTACCGGATCAACTTTTACCTTTGGAAGAGCCTCACCAAGCTCCAGATGAATTTCCATATTGTTATTTCTGGCATCCACTTCAGCCAGTTTATAGGTATCACTGATCAGCTTATTCGGGTCTACACGCCCCAAAACATGATCCGGTTTTTTCACAAAGGAACGAATGCGGGAAATGATATCGCCAGCCCTGCGAGCCTGGTTATTTATCTTGACCATTGCTTCGCTGATGCATTCATCCTTTATCTCCAGGCGAGCAAGCATTCGCCTGGCAACCTGGGCATAATTGGAAATGGCTGTCAGAGGCTGGTTCACTTCATGGGCAAAACCCGCCGCCATTTCTCCCATAGTGCTTAGCCGGGAGACATGGGTCAGTTTTTCCTTCTGTGCATCCAGTTCATCCAATGCCCTTTGCAGCGCTTCCTTTTGTCTTTTTTTCTCGGTAATGTCCTTGAATACAACCACTGCACCCGTTGCCTCCCCATCCTCCATAATAGGAGTACAGGAGTAACTGGCAGGAAAAGGGGTTCGATCTTTGTGCCAGAACGTACCGTCTTCCACCGATTTAGCGACGCCCTTATTGATAGCTACCTGAATAGGGGCAAGAGTCTGGGCATTTTCCCCCCCGCCGCCAACCATTAAACCGATCAAATTGCATCCGTCCAACTCATCAATGGACCATCCTGTCATCATGGCAGCCGCATGATTGGCAAAGGTGATATACCCCTGGTTATCCAGCCCGAAAATGCCTTCATTCATACTCTCCAGAATTCTTTCTTTATCTTGCTCCAGTTGCCGGTTACGCTCGGAAAGCGCTCTTTCGAGCCGGTGAATCTTGAGCTGGGTTTCAACGCGGGCAATGACCTCTTCAGCCTGAAAAGGTTTTGAAATATAGTCTACAGCACCGGACTCAAGTCCCCGGACCTTATCCTTGGTATCATCCAGCGCAGAAAGAAAGATAATGGTTATATTTTCTGTCTCGGCATTTTCTTTAAGTTGACGACAGACTTCATAACCATCCATCCCCGGCATCATAATGTCCAGCAGCACCAGTGCTGGCTTCGCTTTCAAGGCAATTCTAAGGGCGCTTTCACCGTTCTTGGCAATAAGGAGCTTATAGCCACGCCCGCTAAGTGTTTGCAAAAGCATTTGCAAATTAGTGGGATTATCATCCACAAGCAGGATCCGGTCCGCTTCAACTACTGGTACGGTAGGTGCTTCAGCAACATACATCTCAAACAAACCCTAATACTTATATATCGCTTGCCGGACAATAAATGACCGGAAAATAACAGGATGGCATCGTTCACAGGATTCTGCCTGATATTCATTATGCTTCCAAATGACAAATACAGGTAGTATTGCCCTAATTGTTTTCGGAGTTGAATATGAAAGTACTGGTAATAGGAAGTACAGGAAAAACAGGCCATGAGCTCTGCATGTTACTGAAGGAAAAGAATATTCCCTACGATGCCCCCGGCCGCAAAGAGCTTGATCTTGCCTACCCGGAACAAATACAGTCCTGCCTTAAGCACTACAAGCCCGATATTGTTGTCAACGCTGCCTCGTACAATAATCCTGGGCAAGCTGAAATAGAACCCGCTTATTGCTTCAGAATTAATAAAGATGCAGTGGCGGAAATAGCCGACTACTGTAATCGACAGGGGTGTATCCTGATCCAGGTGTCCACCTACCGTATCTTTGATGGCATCCAAAGCGAACCTTATAGTGAGCAGGACACACCAAACCCCTCCAACGTGCAGGCCATCAGCCGCTGGCAGGCAGAGCAGGAAATCCACAAGCGTTGTGCCAGGCATATTATTCTTCGCCTCTCATGGGTTATCAGTGAAAGGCGAAACAATATGCTGGCCAAACTGCTCGACCAGTTAAGTTGCCACCAGGAGGTAACGGTAACTTCAGATCAACTGGGTTGCCCAACCCCCGCAGAAGATGCTGCCAGAGTCATTATAGCCATTATCCAGCAGCTGGACTGCGGAGCCGATGTCTGGGGAACGTACCACTATGCATCCACTGAAGCCGTATCAGAGAATAGCTTTGCAGAAATTGTCACCTTGGAAGCCTCTCACTACCATCACCTTAAAGTTAAAAAGCTTAAGATGAATAAGATGGATAACCGCAAAGGCGTGTTGCCACCCGCCAATGCCAACCTGGACTGTAGCCTTATCCTCAATACCTTTGGTATTCACCGAAGACCCTGGCGTACTGCCCTGTCAAAAATTATTTACTCCTATTTCCAAAATACACCTTTTTCTTGATCAATGTTTTTAGACAGCATCCCCAAATTACCCGTTTCAGAGATCCTGCCCGAACTCGGTATTAACCTGAAACAAAACCACACCGTAATATTGCAGGCAGCAACCGGTGCCGGTAAAACAACCCTGGTTCCTTTGTATCTACTCCAATCAGGTTTTATAAAAGGCAAGATTTTAATGCTGGAGCCAAGGCGCATAGCCACTTCAGCTGCTGCCGCCAGAATGGCCAGCCTTCTTAATGAAGTCACGGGCAAGACGGTGGGCTATCGTATGCAAATGGATAGCCAGGTTAGCAGTCAAACCCAAATAGAAGTGGTCACTGAGGGTATTTTCACCCGAATGATACAGACTGACCCGGAACTGTCCGGCATTGGCCTGATCATCTTCGATGAATTCCATGAACGCTCCCTACAAAGCGACCTGGGACTTGCCCTTGCCCTGCAAAGCCAGGAACTAAGGGATCATCCCCTCAAAATACTGATTATGTCAGCAACCATTGATAGCAAAACCCTTGCCCAGCAGTTGTCAGCACCTGTTATCAATAGCAAGGGCTTTTTGCATCCTGTTGCTACTCACTATCTCCACAAACCACTAACAGACCGGCGGTTTCATACTATTTGCCAGGCAACGGCGGCAAAAGTCAAACAAGCCCTGAGTGAAGCAACCGGTAGCATCCTGGTATTTCTTCCGGGAAGTGGCGAGATCAGACAAACCTATCAGTTACTGAAGGACAGTTATCTTCCGGTAAATATTAAGCTTTATCCATTATTTGGTGAGATGTCCCTGGAAAAACAGCGACAGGCCATTCAGCCACCGGTCAATAACGAAAGAAAAATTGTGCTGGCCACCAATATTGCCGAAACCAGCCTGACTATTGAAGGCATTTGCATTGTTATCGACTCAGGACTTTCACGGCGGGCTTTGTATAATCCCGGAACCGGAATGAATCAACTGGTCACCCGACGTTTAAGTCGTAGCAGTGCTGACCAGCGAAAGGGCCGGGCAGGAAGACTGGAACCCGGTATTTGCTATCGCTTATGGACCCAAAGCGAACATCAACAGCTGGAAGCCAGTGACCCACCGGAAATACTGGAAGCTGACCTTACGCCTTTGGCCTTGGAGCTACATGCGTGGGGGTGCCAACAGCCAGAAGAATTGTTTTGGCTAGACCCGCCTGTCCCAAGCCGTTATCAACAAGCTCTATCATTACTGAAGCAACTCAATGCCCTTGAAACTGTTGATAACCAAGGATTCAGAATTACCAGACACGGCCAGGAAATGGTAAAACCGGGAACCCATCCCCGTATAGCCCACATGCTGCTGTTGGCTTATTCCGAAAATATTTATGATACCGGATGCCGGCTTGCAGCGATTCTCTCTGAAAGGGATCTGCTCCGGGGAACTAAAGACCTGTCGGCAAATATTCACTTACGGCTTGATCTTTTTGAAAAAGGAAATACCTCTGACCACGATAAAGCAGGCCTGGCCAGGGCAAAACGTCTACTCACCCAATGGCAAAGAAGAGGTTCATCCTCCACTTCTGAACACATCAGCAACCACAGCGCAGCACGTTTATTGCTGACAACCTGGCCCGACCGATTAGCAAAGCGCCGTGGACACTCAACAACCTACCTGACAGCCACTGGCCAGGGAGCCGAACTGAAACCTGATGACCCTCTGGCAGATTATGAATACCTGGTTATCCCGGATATGGGCGGCCATACATCCCGACGCAATGCTTCTGTTTTCCTTGCCTGTCCCGTTGACAAGTACCTGATTTATGAAGTGCTCACAGACCAGATTGAAGAATCAGAAGACATTTTCTGGGATAGCAAGCTGAAACGGGTTACAGCCACCTCCTGCGACAAGCTCGGAGCCATAACCCTTGACCGGCAAAATATTTCCCGCCCGGCACCAGAAAAAGTACAGGCAGCGCTACTGGGGGGCATTAGAGCGGAAGGACTAAAAGCCTTACCCTGGGATAAAGCATCACTTCAGCTAAAAGCCCGACTATGCTTTCTGGGGCAGCTTAATCATCACCTAACTGAACCCTTGCCAGATTTTAGTGATACAGGGCTGATAACAAACATCAATGAATGGCTGGCTCCCTATCTACAGGGTATAACCCGACTGGAGCAATTGGGCAGGCTTAATATGAGCGAGATTATAAAATCACGACTCAGCTGGCATCAGCTGCAAATCCTGGATGCCGAAGCACCGGAAACCTGGCAAGTACCCAGCGGCTCAAAAATCCGGATTTGCTACGATAAGCGGGAAGAACCCAAGCTCTCTGTGCGCCTGCAGGAGCTGTTTGGTCTGGACGCAACCCCCCGTATTGGTTTTGGTGAACACCCTCTCACTATCGAATTGCTATCACCCGCCCGGCGCCCTGTACAAATTACCCGGGATCTCAAAAATTTCTGGCAAAAAACCTACCTTGAGGTTAAAAAAGACTTAAAGGGACGTTATCCAAAACATTACTGGCCTGATGATCCGGCCACAGCTGAGCCAACAAAATATACCAAACCCCGGCGTCAATAATTTTTCAGGAGGCTTATATCCCCGCCTGATTGCATCCGAAGATGCATAAAGGCGAGGGTTTACAGCGATTTTTCTAAAAACCGCTTTCACGAATTAGTAAGGCACCAAAACCCGTTATGACTTTTTGCAACCAACTAACCGAGTCTCCTTCAATATGTACGACCCCATCTATATGCCATGATGGCATTGAGAGTTCTTCTATTGGGTTAAGAACAACACGATAATAGGCTTGCTTAGGATATAGACTATCTTCTCCATTATTTAATGTTCTGACAGGAATCTCCCCACCATAAATTGATGCCATGGCAGGATAGGGCAGCTCGATAACGGCAGTTTTATCAATAGATGATACAGATATATTGATTTTTCCCATATCTCCAGTTGAGGGGATAAATAATGCTTTAGCCCCTAGTGCTATTTTATTAAGTAAGTCCTCAGGGATCATGGCATGAATCTTAATTTCCGTATCAGAAGCCAATACGGCAATGGGTTTATTTTTTGAAATCCATATCCCATCATGCAAATCAGCTATTCTTGTAATACGCCCCGAATAAGGGGCTATTATTGTAAGACGCTGAATCTTTAAATGGATACCACTCAAACGACTATTCAACTCTCCAATCTGCTGTTTAATAATTTCAAGTGAAGCTCTGTTTGCATCTGCCCCCACCTGCCTTTTCAGGAGTTTTTTCTTCAGCATAATTTGTTGAAGTAACAATTGATATTCTTTTTTTAATACTGGAGAATCCAATACAAATAAAACATCCCCCGCTTGAACCTGATCTCCAGGATTAACATTAACATGAGTTATCACAGAAGACTCCGGAGGGTAGATATCTATCATTTTATGGGGCACAATAACAGCTTGAAAAGCTAATGAATTCGTCCATGGTACAGATATTAAAATAAATAACGAAAAAAGCAGAAAAACGGTTCTTGCAGTGCAGGAATTCCATGAAATATTAGCTCTTCGTCTATACCATTGCAATACTTCTGAGTATATTGGCAAAAGAATAAACCAGATTATTTCAACAAGAAACAAAATAATTCCAAGTGCCTTGAAAACAAAGTAATAGACCAAAACAGCAATACCCAGAAAAAGGAAAAACCTGTAAATCCAGGTACACCAGGCATACCCAATAAAAATACGCTTTCGTACAGTAGATAGGTTTTCGGGGGGATTTTCTTTAAAACCAAACAACCATTCACGCAACCCCCAACGCCCCATTGCAAAGGCACGGGGTTGTAAATTCTCAGCCTTTAACCAATCAGAAAGAAAATAATATCCATCAAAGCGCATGAATGGGCTAAGATTCACAGCCAATGATGTAATCCAGCTGGTAGTGGCAATAAAAAATGCAGCACTCCGGGCCAAACCATCAGGAAAAAAGCTCCAACAAAATGTTGCCAGCATAGCTATATGTACTTCAACCTTAATACCGGCAATCACTATTGCAAGCCTTTCACGATGATTCTTTAGACGCCATGCATCTGTCGTATCAGTATAAAGAACAGGAAACAAGACAAGAAATGCAACTCCCATTGAAGAGACTTTACACCCCCTTCGTTTTGCAGCAAAGGCATGTCCTAACTCATGACCACTTTTAATAAATAAAAGGGTTATTAAATAAAATGCAAAACCATCCCACGAAAAGAAATACAAAAAGGTTGACTTAAACTCCTCCCATTGACGAATAACTAAAAAAACACCAATTATCCCAAGCACGCGAATTAGAATAATTATTCTACGATCTAAAAAATTATTAATCCATGGAACTGTACGATCTAATAACTCATCTGGACGAAAAAGTGGGATTTTAATAAATAAATAGTTATGGATAATCCAACTCAGCCAATTCTTTTCAACCATTCCTTTCCTGATCAGAGAATCTAACCCCACCTTATCCTCAACAAGAACCAATTCATTAATTTGCAAAAAATGAACAAACCCCTCTACTTCCCCTTTACTAACATCAAGGCTAAAATAATCGCTAACATAGCGAATAAACGCATTAACTTCACAATTTTTTTTCCATGCGCGTATTAAACGCAACCCCTTGAATCCCAGACTAAAATAACGATTGCGAAGAGGGTCATAAACCACCCACCCATCTGAGCCATCTTCTTGCTTTGGGCCTTCCAGTATTTGCAAGTCCTCGCGCAAACCAGGCAAATATAATACTTTATTATCCATAGCCTAAATACCCCACCATTGCCTGAATGCAGTAATTGGCCTTCGGAATAAATAGTAAAATAAAGTAACGCTACTACCATAAATTTTGGCCGTACCTTTCAAGCCTATCCTGGGATAGTTATTTAAATTCTCGGTAAACAAGGCCTTTACCTTATAAGCCAGCACCCCATCAGGTGTCACCTCAGGTTTAAAGTTAGCATGAATCACTTGGGCATCCAAAGAGTTGATGGGATTAGTATCAAGAAATAGCTTAACCTTAGCCCCTGGCTTTATAACAATAGCGTCTTTTACCGGTAATAAAATAACTATCTCTAGCTGTTTTGGGTCAGCAATACTTAAAACTCTCTCACCAATAACTACGGGCCGGCCATGCCAATTCTGTGGATTATTAACAATGGCAATACCTGAACGGCCTGAATAAACAGCTGCTTTGTTAAGTTGTATCCTGGCAAAATCCCTCTTTATCTTTTGCAAAACCAATTGTGCCTCAAGCTCAGCCACAAGACTATTATGCTGGGCATTGATAAACCCAGATTGACGAGCTTTATGCAGTTCTGCTTTCGCAACTAATAACGCCTGTTGTGCTGTATTTAAATTATTTTCAAGCTCAACTGAATCAAAATTAAGAAGTAACTTACCAGGCTCAACTTTTTCACCGGGCTTAACCAAAATGGACTGTACAACACCTTTCAAGGGAGCAGTGATAATTGTAGGATTTGCAGGTGCTATCTCAGAGGGTGCCAGCACAGTCAAGTGAACCGGTATAAGCGTTATACTAAGTAGAACAGCACAGCCAGCCAACTGATGATATTTATTTTTTATTTTCCTGATCAGCTTCTTTATAATCCTCTGTCCCGAAGAGAATGCACCAATAGCATGACCATATGTTTCTCCTAGATGAGATATAATCTTAATATCATGATCAGTCCACTGTGTCTCTCGGGTTAGAATCAGTACCCCCTGAAATCCACTGACTGCCGATATTAGCGGAACCCAAAGCCAAAAGTGAGGAATAATGTTTTTCTCAAAACCAGGAAGATTCCTTGCATCAATCGAATGAACTTCAGAAGACACCTCCTCACTTATTTTCTTTTTAGCTATGCGCTCAAGCCAGTGCACTAATGGGGTGGTCCGGTCAGAGGATGTTATATTAGAGCATAATGACACATTTAAATTATTTTTCCCATTTCCCAGTATTAATACAGCTTGAATATAGGAAACTATACTTCGGGTTTCATTAGCAATAATATACTGCAATTCAGTCAGGGTTTCTGCACAGCGGACATGGTGCTCAATGGTTAATAATCTGGATAAATTATCAGCTGAAGGCATAGGTTAAAACCTGGCTGTTCCACTCATCCCGGGCAACAGAAAATGATGTTTTTCGGCAAACCGGGCCCGTACTGAAACAGTTTGGCTAACAGGATCAACAACAGCTCCTGCTGTAATAATAACCACTGGAATTGACTTTCCAGTTTCATCAATTGTTATTTGAAAATAGCGGTCTTCTTTTAGTTCAGAAAGTTTTTGTGAGGGAAAAATAAGCTCAACTTCAAGATCATTCGTACCCACAATTTCAAACAACTCCTGTTGTTGACTTACACTCTCATGCTCATTTCTAAATAACTTTACAATTCTCCCGTCATAAGGAGCTTTAATATGACAGCGCTTCACATTTAACTGCGAAATTTTAAGTTCTAGCTCAGTCTTTTTCATTTTTGCTTCAGAAATAGCAATTTCAAGTTTCCCTATTGAACTCAAAGACTGTAATTTTCGATCATTATCTAATTTTATTTTTGCCAGATCATACTCAGCTTTTACCTTTTCTTTCTGTGCTTGAAAAAGCGTACAATCAAAAGCAACCAGGGTTTCCCCTTTTTTAAATCCCTCCCCAGCTCTAAAGGGAAGTTGTATTATTCTAGCAGAGATTTCACTGGAAATGATTGCTCTACTCATAGCAACAACCACGCCCCTGGACTCCCGGTCATAATCTTCTGTACTTAGATAACCTTCCCCTGTCAGATTTTCTTTTGCATAACCTTGATATGAACTAAAAATCAACCAAATAAAAAGGAACCCAGGAAAAATTCTTCCCGGTACTTTTTTCCTACTATACTTCACTAGCAGCGATTTCTTCTCCATCATCTGCTTTTTCACCACTCTGTTCCAAGGTTTTTTTGAAGCTGATAGTAAATTCTTGTTTGCTAAGTGCTCCATAACTATCCCTTGCAACCATTAATAAATTAACTGACTGAATATTTACAGGGGGATTTCCAGAGATTGTCATATCTTCTGCATTAAAGCTCAACCACTGGGGCAAAGACCTTGATCCTAAAAAGCTTGAAATTTCTAATCTGTATTCAAGTGGATCACCATCGGGATCTTTAAACACGTCTTTATCAATAAATGCTTTAAAATACCCTGTATCATCCAAGGCAAACTCCTGATCAGGAATGGAATGAACTATTTCAGGTACATCATTCGTATCAATCATCGGCAATGAGAACTGATCAGTAGCTGAAATACTATTATTCGTTGCCGTAACACGAATTTGCAGCGACTCTACTGAGGTAGCGGGAGGGTTACCGGAAAAAGTCCTGCTTGCAGGATCAAACATTAGCCAGTCCGGTAAGGCGTTGCCATTGGCCAGTTCTGCTGAATAACGAATAGACCCGTTCAGATAAAATGTATCTTCTGCCAATGTAAATTCTTGAGGACCGGCTCCTTGAAATGAGAAATCCTGTTCATCAATAGGCTTGATAACCAGGCCAACGCCCCCTTTCTGCCAAGTTTCAAGCGTCTGCTGGATTCCACCAGCCAAAGTAGAAAGGCTATTATCATAGGTTTCTTTAGGCATAGGGTCCAGGCCCAATGAAGAAAACACCGTTCCATAACTATTCTGAAGTTCTGCATAGGCTGTATCCCTTCTTACTTCTGCTACCAGACTTCCTAATTCCTCCCGAATAACGCCCATACTTCCAACTTTCTCAACCTGTCTGGATATACGAGTCTGCTCCCTTATCCGGTTGGAAACATCCAAGTATTTTTCAGCCGTCAGGTATTCCTTTTTGGCCTGGTTAAAGCGGATATTGGCGATATGAACCTGGGTCAGAATAGCCATTGAAGTAGCAAGCCGTTGTTCATTTGCCAAATCCTGCTGGATCTTAGCCGCTTTTTTCGATTTTGGCCCCTTAAATGCCTTGAATAAATTCCAGTTTACAACAGCCCCATAGTCAGTCCATTCACTGTTCAGAAGATACTGATTACTGTCATAATGAAGTCCGGCAGTCAATGACAGACCTGGAAGCATTTCCAGCAAAGCTGCTTTGACTTCATCCCTGGAAATTCGGTTTTGATAGCGACTTTCCATCACTTCAGGACGCTTAACAAGAGCTGTCTTCTCCATGGTAGAAAGATCCATTTTCAGTACAGGCATCTTCATTTTGGGTATTTCCAGGGTAAACTTTTGACCCGGCCTCAACCCCATAAGACTAGCCAACTCAGACCGAGCGCTTATTAGCTCTTTTTGCAACGGTAATAAATACCTTAGAGCATCCAACAGTTCTCTTTGATAACTTAAGGCTTCAATAGGAGACTTAAGCCGCATTTTTTCTATGTGTTGTGAATCCGACAATGCCTCATTGGTCTGATTAATGAGCTGCTCTATGCGTGAAGATAAACGATCGGCAGATATAGCGCGCCAATAAGCATAACGAGCCTGTTGTATAATGTTATGGATAGCTTTTCGCTCGCGCTCTTTGGCTATCAAATAGCGATCAGCCTGCTGCTCTGCACGTACATATGAAAGACCGAAATCCAGTACATTCCAGGTAAAAGCGATATCTGATGTTTCTTTTCGCTTTCCTTGGGAAACAGAATAGGAAGGATCATTATCAAGTGGCCGTGGCTGGCCATTTTCAAAGGTAGTACTCGCTGATGCGGCATATTGGTTTCGTTCAGAATAACCAGCACTGACAGCCAGCTCCGGCAACATATTAAAACGGGCAAGATCCAGCTGATTGCTAGCAAGAGCGGCTTCCATTACCTTCAGTCGTTGCTCACGGTTGTACTTTACCGCCCTGGCAATAACCATACTTAAATTTAGTGGAGAGTTAATAGCTTCGTGGTTTTCACTGAGAACCTTAAGATCATTATTTGCTTCCAATAATACACTTGAATGATCAATCACTGTTGGATTTATAGCGCAGGCTGACAATAAAGATGTGCTAATGACCAAAGATAATCTGTACTTTTTGCTGATAAAGTAATTATCCATTTTTAATACCAATTCCAAACTTTTTCTTTTTATCGGAATCTTATGGATAACCTTTAATAAAAATCCCTCTGCTTAAATTCTCTATCTGACAACTCTCATCTGTTGTCTTAAACCGTTATTTAAAAGTAGGCTATCCTTGAAGTAGTCACTACTATCCAAACAGTTTCTTGGCCTTCATAGAGCTTTCAGAATCAACTCTCTATGCTTAACTCATTCATCAAATATACACCGTATTTTTCACTATTTTCTAACTCACTGGCTATCTGATTCGAGAAAGGTATAAAGTGATTGGAGCTTGCCTCAGTATCAATACTATTCAAACTAGTATCGGGGTTATCGCCATCCAAATCCAGCTTGACATCCAACTCCCGAACATTCCCCAGACTGTCTTTACCGATAACTTTCAGATCAAGCGCATTGACGCCTTCTGGCACCTTTCCTGTTATAGTCCCGTTTGATGAATCAATCTCAAGCCACTCAGGTAGTGGTGAACCATCAGCCATAACAGCTTCATAACTAACAACCGAATTATCACTAATGGTGTCTTTAACCTGCATCGTAAATTGCCGCTCAATCAGCTTTAGACTCGCCACGGCAAATTCCGGCTCTCCCCCATCGGTTGCTTTGTTATCTATCAGCACCTGGCCATCCTGACCCATTTTTATGCTGGCTATATTCCTTGTTGCCAGTGTAGAGTCCGCTGTACTCTGGCTAGAAAATGAAACCTGCCCATTACTGCCAACATTAACTTCTGTGGATTGAGCCTCAATGGCAGCATCCTCTACTGTAGTTTCAGCATTATTGCCCTTATCAGCGCTTTTAGCAGGAGTTTCCGGGGCATCCTTTCCTGACTGTTCAGATGACAGTTCATTTTTAACCACAGTCTCTGCGTTTTCAGACTCTTTTGAAAGGTCAGCTTCTATTGGCACATCAGAGTCACCGGATAAAAGAGAGTTCTGGTTAGTGCCACTTCCCTCAGCACCAGAGTTGTTAACCCCAGATTGATCAAGAGGTTGTGATCCATTGATATTGTCTGCGGTCACTTCCGGGCTATTAGCCTGATTTTCATTGGTTAAAGAAGTAGAGGCTGAAACGTCCTGATTAGCATCCCTGCCAACAGTATCAGATATTATCTGTTCATTATTACCGGCACCCAAATCAGAGCTTGCCAGATCAGTAGCCGGACTCACAGGAACGGAAGGATCACTATTAGTGAGAGGGTTCATAAACAGCGAGCCTATAGTGGTTTCACTGTAAACACTTCCCTCGGCATTACCTGACAATAACTGAGCAGAACTCATTGTACTGTCACTTTTTATACTCCCCTCTGAACCTTCACTGCCACGTAATTCAGCTTTTCCATCATTGCCGCCAATAAGGCCAAAATCATTGATTTCCGGTGCTTTAGGTTCAGTATTAACTACATCATTGCTAGCGGCTCCACCAGGAGCATCTGAAATAACAGGATCACTGACCACCACAGGTGTTACACTGATATCGAAGCTTGTCTCAGCAGATAATTCGCCATCGTCTGCTGTAATCGTTACTTCATGCAACCCTCCTGACTTTGGATTACCCGATACCATGCCTGTTGCAGCATCAAAAACCAGGCCCTCAGGAAGTCCGTCAGCACGATAGGTTAATGGCTCGCTTTCAATATCCACAAATGTATCAGCACCGATCACGAAGTTGACGCTCTCTCCCTGAAGAAAGGATTGGCTAGCTATCTCTTGCTGTTGCTGAGGCACATCATTGACAGGACTGATATCTAAATTAATAGTGCCCAGGATATTATCGTTTCCCCCACCTGAACCTGTATTGCCTCCGTCATTAACAGTAACGGTCAATATGGCAGCATTATCACCATGGGCATGGAGTTCACTGAGATACTCCACAGCACTCTGGTTGTCAATAAATGCATTGATATCACTGACTGAGCCTGTGAGAGTCAGGGTATCCGAGCCTGAACCAGCCACAGTGATACTATTGTCACCGGAGGCTTGGAGAACCCCCGCGCTGGTTGAAAGGGTTAATGTTATATCACTGTCTGCCGAGTCCACATCAGAGAGGTCAATAGCTGATAAATCAACAATAGACACAATATCTTCGGTCACTGTGATATCTTCAGGAAAACCCGTTGCTATAGGGTTATCATTAACAGGGTTAATCGAATGAGATAATACAACCGTAGCAACAGAATAAGCCGAACTGTCTCCATGATTTGATGTGTCAATCGTTCCAGCACTATTCACGGTGATACTGGAATCAATCAGGCGAACTTCCAGCGTGGGTGCTGAACCATTAAAGTTAGCAGTTGGCAAAAAGCGCAGCTTATCCGAAGCTTTAAGAGAAAATGCCACTGTTTCTCCGGTTACGGCTGACAGATTACTCCATTGTGCACCATCATCTGTAGAATACTGCCACTCACCTTTAGTTAAGTCAGGGGTATAACTGGTAATAGCTACACCTGCCAGTGTATTTGATGATGAACCACCACTGACCACATCCAACGCATCTGAAAAGTTACTTGAAAAGAGATTATCTATCGTTTCACCTGAGGGGGTAGACGTATCTTCATCTATTGCCAGCAAGGTGGCCGAACCTGATGCAACAGGCGCATCATTGACAGCAGTGATATCGAGATTGATCGTTCCCAAAACGATATCACCCCCTCCCCCTGAACCAACATTACCTTCATCGTTCACCGTCACTGTCAGTACTGCCGCATTATCACCGTTTGCATGCAGGCTGCTAAGGTATTCCACAGCATTCTGGTTGTCGATAAACGTATTGATATCACTGATTGAGCCTGTGAGAGTCAGGGTATCCGAGCCTGAACCAGCCACAGTGACATTACTATCACCGGAGGCTTGGAGAACCCCAGCGCTGGTTGAAAGAGTGAGAGTAATATCACCGTCTGCCGAGTCCACATCAGTGAGGTTAATAGCCGATAAATCTACGGGAGAAACCTCATCTTCGATCACACTGATATCCGAAGGCAGGCCGGTAGCCCCTGGATCATCGTTAACTTGAACAATATTAACTGTTGCTGAAGACGTTACAGTGTTGGCACCGGCAAGAGCGCTATTTTGTGCAGTGACAGTGAGTGTTTTACTGGCAGGAGGCGCATCAGAGTCATTGCTATACATCAACCGTTGGGCGATTGACGTAACATGACTGTCGTTAATGGTTGCCGGCGGATTTTGCTGTGTAACCACAACATCATCAATATAAAGCTGAGCCCCTGCCGCCCTTCCACCTGAGTAGTCATAAGTACCTGATACAAAAACAAAACGATAATCCCCAGCCTGCTGCACTGTAATACCTTCTGTAGCCCAGGTTGTTGATTCCCCAGTACTATTCCCCGTCCGGTTAAGTATTGTTTCGGTATGGCCTGTATTGACATCAAGAATATAGCCAAAAACATCAAAGGCATCCCCACCTCCCTGAGCCTGCCACTCAAAAGAGACCGTATCACCACTGGTAAGGGCGACAGTACTATTGGAGTAGATATAAGGCCCCCGAACAATGTCATAACCACTTAGCGTTGTCATGCCGCTGCTTGTCATTCGGACAGAAAACCCTTCTCCATCATTCTGTACCGAATCAAGGACTGTAGTAAGAGTACCTAGCCTGGTTGGCGTATTTTGGTCTGTGTAGCCTCCACCAGGTTTATTAGTAGGCCATAGGCCATCTACAGGGGTCGCCCAGCCGGCTATGGTATCCGTACCAAACTTCACCTGCTGATTGATTGCAGTCCAGCCACTAATTGTCGTATCACCTGCACTTCCTGTGGAAAAGTTATTATTATCAAAACTATTGGAAAAATTAACTCTGAGTTTTTCGCCATTTTGCCCATTATAGGTTGAGTCAATACCGCCTACGACAACCGCAGCGCTACCATCACCAATGTATACCTTGCTTCCAACAATAGACAGCTGGCCATTAGCAATGGATGCCTGGTTATCAGTACTAAGGGTCAAGCTATCCGATGAGTCCAGTGCAGAAAGATCAAACTCAATATAGCCTCCACCATAATTATTACCGCCCGAAAAACTAACATCAGCGTCAATAATATAAGAGGGTGCCTGCTCAGTATAAGTGGAGTCACTTAATTCCGAGATAACGGGTGTATCAAGAGACCCCGTATAATTCTCAGCCGTGATCGAAGCCGCTTCAATGATTCCTGTAGCGTATTCTAGCTGCCAATCCCCACCAAAGCTCTCCGAGCCTGTGGTGTCATCAGATGCAGCAACATCTGCCTTGGTAACAACGGCTATTTCCTCCACAAAAGCCTTTCCCGAATCACCTTCAGAAATATTGCAGCCATAAAGCAGCAAATCACCTGAGGATGAGAGGGATTGGCCAATCTGGTCAAGCTGTATGGAGTAGTCTGATAGGTTATCTCTTCCAAGGGTTGTGGAACCCAATGTCATAACACCTTGAGATCCATGCCCAATTATATGAATGGCACCAATACCGCTTCTACCCTGGAGTATTTCGGCAATTTGGTTAAAGCCATCTTCCGAAGCATTAATAACATGAGTTTCCGCATCACCGGCAGCATCAACAAGGGTGTTGTAATCAGGTAGTGCAGAATCTATAAAGACCAACTCTTTTGCAGATGCTTTCTTTGATTCAGTGGCCAGCTGATCATTATTTTCTTTAGTGGGCTGGAAATCCGCGTCAGTTGCAGCCTGTGCTGCGTCAGATATAGCAGCACCATCAAATAGTATTCGGGATTCCAAGGCTCTGATAAGGGGGTTATATGATTGAGATTCCATTTACAAGCACATCCCTGTTGATCATAATGAATTGTTTTGCCACTATTAAATGGCACTTATTATTTTAAGTATTAGTAGAGACCGTTATAAAAATCCATAAAATCTCACAGAGTACAAATCAAGAATTCAGAGTTTTATTAATGACTGGTTTGCTAATCAGGCCATTTCTGAACTCACTTTCCCGCATTAAGTGTTTGATCAAATAGAGAGGCCAAACCATGCCCCGTCCTCAATTTCCGGTTATATTGACTGATAAAAAGCGACTAAGTCATAACACCCTGGAGCTGGCCTTTGAGTTCGAGGGCGGGGCGCCATTTGATTATATTGCCGGTCAGTTTGTTCAGTTACTGTTTCAATATCAGGGAAAAGAGCATAAACGCAGCTATAGCGTGGCCTGCTCCCCTGAATCCTTTCAAGATTCGAGGTGCCTGACCATTGCCATTGGCTTTGTGGAAAACGGGGCTGCCTCCTGCTTCTTCCGCGATGCAGAGCCAGGGATCAGACTCATGCTGACCGGTCCTTTTGGGGTATTGGTATTACCGGAAGAACTGCCTGGACAACTCATCCTTGCAGGAACAGGTACCGGGATTGCACCTTATCGAGCGATGATTCCAAAGCTAACCCAATTAGCCGGGCAAGGGCAGTCTATCAGCATTTTGGTGGGAGCCCGTACCCATAACGAGCTGATTTATCATGAAGACTTCAGGCTGTTAGCGGAGAAATGCTCTACTATCAATTACCGCATTTGCCTGAGCAGAGTAGCACCTTCCAGCTTGCAAGACAGTGAGTTTACTGGCTATGTCCAACAACAGTTCAGCTCCCTGTCCCTACAAACTGACAAAGATATTGTTTTTCTCTGCGGTAACCCGGGAATGATTGATGCTGCTGCCGCTCAGCTTAAAGAAAAGGGGTTTAGCACAAAACAGGTACGACGGGAAAAGTATGTTTATTCGGGACATTGACTGTTCTGCGATTCCACGAGCTGCTTAAGAACCCGGGATAAGGGAACTGCTTCCAGAATTACAACTTTATGTTCACTTATATGCTCCTCAAGATCATCGAGGCCAAGGAAGCTTTGTCTACACTGGGAACATTCTTTATTTATATGCACAGTCTGAAAGTGGTTTAACACTTCCTGACAGCTGGCATAAAAATGCTCGGAGTCTCCACATGAGGGATTACAGATAAAACACGTTGCTGTTGTATGCCCAGTCATATGATTTTCCACACCATGATATTCCATAGCAATATCACACCCTGGAATGACACAGCGGACATTTTCATGACAATGCACTTTCCCTTCACAAACTAATAACTCCCCACAGCTAGAACATTTTTTTATCCGTTTATGTTTCTTTTGGAGGTGTTCCTGATATTGACTGCATTGAATATTTTTTTTACATTCACTGCATTTAACTGTCAGGTAAACAGCAATATCATTTCTAAATGTCTTTGGAGAAGAGTTGATAAAGAACTCCTTATTATCTTTGTTAATTATCAACAATAACCTGCAAACCGTTTCCATATGATTCATAGAATGAGTTAAAACATCACTATTTCTTATTTCTTCATTACATTTATTACAAAAAAATACTGAGCGAGGGCCTTTCCTGCAGTATGGGCAATTTGACTTATTCTTTATAGTGACAACACAGGTGCTGCATAATACTTGCTGGCAACACGCTGTTCTATGAGATAAGTAGTTATTTTCTCCGCATACGACACACATCAGAGAGTCATCAATACTATTCCAATTATTTTTGCCACCTTCTGAATCCTCCCTGACTGATTCTTCACTGGATTGCTCCTCCAGAGCAACTGCCTCAAGTCTATTATTTTCACTTGTACTAGTAACGGACTCATCATTAACAAATCCTTGATTAACATAAGCAGGCTCAGGAGGGCAATCATCTTGAGATACTTCGTGATTAGCCTGCTCACACAATCCTGATTCATCGAATAACCTGGCAAGAAAAAAGGATTCCGAGTTAGGCTCATCAGAAACCTCAATATCAACCGGACCAGAAGCTTCAGCATCAGCAGAGAGATCCTGCTCAGCAATAACAACAGCAACAGGACAACCCTGGTTAGAAACGGCTATGGCCTCCCCCTCCACGGCACTTGTTTTTTTGCAGGTATTACAGCAAAAGCAGAAACAGAGAATACACGCTTGAGCCTGACCGCCAAGAAAAGCACCAAGAACAGCACAGCACTGAACCAACACACTCAATACTCCGCAACAAAATCTTTATCTAGCGTAGTTTAACTTTTAAAAACCCTCCTACTATCGAGATAACAGACAACAAAAAGCCCCGCCAACCCTAAAAGAAATCCAGCAGCAACATCCCCCACCCAGTGGACATTTAACACCAACCGTGAAAGCCCTGTGAGAAAAACAAGCATAAGGCTGGTTGATAGCACCAAAACTTTTGGCACATGAGCCAGTGACTTACTGAGTTGAATACCCAGCCAAAGCAAAACAAAAGTAGCCTGGGCGGTATGGGCAGAAGGAAATGAAAACGGGTCAAGATGGTTTGCCACCGATGGCCTTGGACTACCTACGCCCCATTTCAGTGACCATAAAACACATTCCATTATTAAAAATGACAGCAGCCAAAGTATCACCATCTTATGCCGTGACTGATTCAGGTTCCATATGACCCAGACTAATACCGGCAACCATAAAACCTTCAAACTGCCCAGCCAGGTTAGCCATACCATGCTCTCCTGTAAATAAGGCATACGAATGCTGTCAATCCATACGCCCACACAGCTATTCAATGGCTGTAACAGGCCTGTGCACTCCATAACCAGTAATACTAATAAAACACCCAGTGAAAGGACTCCCAGCCAACCATATAATTTCCCTGCTGAGATAAACCGGCTTTTTAACCACATCACTAACGTAGGTATAACAATGGCAGCCACCACCAGTGCCATGATCAGGCTGAAAAACTCCACCGGTACTGCACCATGCATCTGGACAGCTGTACCGGCCAGATAACCTGGCATTAAATAAACAGGCGCCCAGGGAATAGCCGATAAAATATTAACGATATAAAACCGTTTCGGAGGCATATCCAGCATCCCGGCAACAACCGGGACAACGGGCCGAACCGGGCCAATAAATCGTCCCAGGGCAATACTGAGATCACCATGGTTATGAAAAAAAATCTCCCCCTTGGTCAACCATTCGGGATGTTTATTAAATGGCCACCAATATCGAACCCGTTGATGGTAGTGATACCCCAACTGAAAACTGATGCCATCACCAACAGCAGCACCAACCACTCCCCATATCAACATGGATAGCGGATCAAGAGCCCCAGCTCCCGCCATGGCCCCTAAAGCAAACATAATGGGTACACCAGGCACCAAAAGTCCCACAATCACCAGAGACTCAACCAATGCCATAAAGGCAATGGCAGGACCCAACCAATCACTATTCAGCTGAAGCCAGGACTGAATTACCTCAAAACTGGGAAGATACATGCTCTGTTCAACATTCCTTAAATAGCAGTTTTTATCTCGCTTCGATTACCCTAGTCATCTTAGAGCGGATTGAGAAGGGAGTTGTCTTACAACACCCTGCCCCCTAAAATACTGTAGAAGCATCTGACGGAAATGCCTATGACCCCGGAACGCTACCAAAAATTCCGAGCTATCCTTGACCGCCGTCAGCCTGATCTTACTGTACTGACTGACCAGGTTCATAAAAATCATAATCTCTCCGCCATTATCCGAACCTGTGATGCTGTCGGCATCCATCAAATCCATATCACTCAACCTAAAAAGGGTTATCGCCATTTTCGAAGGCGTTCCATGGGCAGTCACCAATGGGTTGACCTCCAATTCCATAACAGCATTAAAGATAGCGCAGCTTATTTAAAAAGCCGTGGTTTCAAAATTTATGCGGCACATTTTTCAGATAAGGCAATCCCTTTCAATGAGGTTGACTACGCCGTTCCCTGCGCCCTTTTATTGGGCGCAGAAAAAAATGGGGTAAGCCCGGAAGGTGCCAGGCTGGCTGATAAGCACATTATTATTCCCATGCAAGGCATGGTTTCCTCTTACAATGTCTCGGTGGCAGCAGCCATTATTCTGGTAGAGGCACAAAGGCAGCGCCTGGAAAAAGGAATGTACGATCATGTTAGGCTAACTGAGGCGCTTTATAATAAAACCCTGTTTCAATGGGGATACCCTGAACTGACCCGATATTGTGATGAACGGCGATTAGCATACCCGGATATTAATGATTCCGGCCAATTAATTGACCCATCCGGCTGGTATGCAAAAGTCAGGGCATATCAACAGCCAGCTATTGAATGATAATATTATTTGTTGATTTTAGGAGCTGATTACTTAACAGAACCTAATGACCCCGAACTTAAAGCTAAAGGACTGGCCTGTGCTTAAATACCGACAAGTATCCTTCCTGTTATTCCTGTTTTTTTCCATCCTGGCTTTGCCCAAAATAGCATTGGCCGATCACCATGCGGTAATTCTTCAATATCACCATATCAGTGATAAAACACCGAAAAGCACCAGCGTTGCTCCGGAAACCTTTGCTGAACACCTGGATTATCTGGAAAAAAATCATTTTAATGTCCTGCCCCTTACTCAAGTCACCGAAGCATTACAAAAAAAAGCCCCCTTGCCGGATAAAGCAGTGGTCATCACCTTTGATGATGCTTACCTGAATATCTATGAAAATGCTTTTCCCTTGTTGAAGAAAAAAGGCTGGCCCTTCACTTTGTTCGTCAGCACAGAGCCTGTTGACCGAAACTTCGGCGAATTTTTAAACTGGTCACAAATCCAGGAAATGACCAAATATGGAGCCTCCATTGCCAATCACACCACAGCCCATGACCACCTGGTGGAGATCAGGAAAAATGAAAGCACCACGAGCTGGCTTGATCGGGTGGAAAAGGACATAACTGCCACTGAGCAGCGGATACAGGAAAAAACCGGCCAGAGTCTCAAACATTTTGCCTGGCCCTATGGTGAAGCCACGCCAGAACTCCGGGCCTTGATCAGTAAGCTCGGGTATATTGGGCTGGGACAGCAGTCCGGGGCAGCAGGCTACTATTCTGACTTTACCCGGCTCCCGCGCTATCCCATGGCTAGCTCCTATGCTGACATGAATAAATTCAAGCTAAAAGTGAACAGTCTACCCCTTCCAGTCATTGCCCAGATGCCAGACAGCTCATTAATAACCCGGCAAAACCTGAAGCCGAGGCTGGAACTGAGCCTGGAAAAGGGGCCTTACCAGAAAGATCAACTTCGCTGCTATGCCACTGACCAGGGTGAATTGGAGGTCAAATGGCTTGATAAAAACAAGACCCGTTTCGAAACCACCGCAAAAAGCCCTCTTCCAGAGGGCAGAAGCCGCTACAATTGCACCGCCCCTTCCAACAGTGGTAAACAGTATTATTGGTATTCTCATACCTGGCTAAGACTGACGGAAAGTGGCAAGGCCAAACACTGACGATAATAAAATAGCTCTTCGGGCTAACCGAAGAGCAGCATATTTAAGAGTCCAATAATAATGAAGTATCTTCCTCTATTGCTAACGCTTTCCTTTCTGATGGGCTGTTCTGATGACCCCCTATCAACCAATGCTCTCTCTCCAGAAATGACAACAGCCAGAAACAAAGCCCTGACCCTTTGCTCTGGCTGCCATGGCCCATCGGGAATAGGTACGTCAGACCTGATTCCAAACCTGGCTGGCCAGAAAAAAGCATATATGGTTAAACAGCTGATGGATTTTCAAAGGGGTGCTCGAGGCAACCATCCCCCCATGAGGCATATTGCCGGGATTTTGACAGAAAAAGAAATTGAGTTAATCAGTGAATATTACTCAACACGTTAAACCAGCAACAACAGTTAGAGGTTGTCTATAGTTAGAGTAATGTCAGCTAACAACCTGCTTATCTCTCTGGAGAATGGAATAATTTACACTTAGCAAGGAGCAGTCCCATGTCAGACCCTAGAATCAACCGTCAAAATAGTTCACCTATATCAAGTGACATGAACAGAACACCACTTGAAAGACGTGAATCAAGGTTTAAAGGATTCAGGGTATGGGTTACTACTTCCAGAGTGTACCATTCCCTCACCAATAATGTTGTTACCCGCCCTGTAATAGGTTTTTTCAAAGATATTGGTGACCGTTGTGTCACCACCTACAGAGCCCTCAAAGCACTACCCAAGTCCGTTTCAGAATTTGCCAAAAACAACCCCTGGAAATTTACAGTGGCAACAGTACTAGGATTCCCCATGCCTTTCCTGATCGGCTATTTGATAAAAAAATCCGTTGATACAGGCAAACAACGTACTATGGGACCCGTAGGCCCTGATGAACCTCTTGACCCAGTAAGCAAGTGGGAACCGCGACCAGAAGTAAAAGCAATGATAAAAGGTCCCTTTGACGGGAGTCATCCCCCTGCCGATGCGGTCAAAACCCCTCGTCCTTATATTCCAGTTTTGCATCACCCTGAAGAGGGCTACAAGGATAAAAAATAATAATCCTGCCGATAATAAAAACTTAATAGAAAAACTGGAATTAACAATGAACGAAGATACCGTCAAAAAACTGGCACTAATTATATCCGCCAACTGTATAAAAGAATCAGTGATCGAACAGTGCCATACCAATAATAAAATCTCCGATAAAGAACTGAATGCTTTTAACCAGCAAATGTCTGATAAAATCTATACTTTTTTAACCTACCTCCTTAATAAACCAGCCAACGAATATACCGTTATGATGGAAGCAATGGCAAAAAATTATCCCACCGCCTGGCCATTGCCCAATCTTGATACAAGCTTTCTTAATCAAACAAAGCAAACAAAAGCCGCAGACAACATCTGATTCCCATAGTTATCACTATTAGCATCTATAATTTTTATCTTTTATACAGGTGCTAACCCAATGAAACGCCACTCAAGACTCATGCTATGGATAGCCATCATGCTAATTATCCCCATCACTCAAGCCATGGAAGACAGTCTGTATAGTGAACTGGATCAACTATTGACCCTGCTGGAAGTACCCCATCAGCAAAACCTTGAATCCATGATCTCAGCCACACAAAAATGGCGACGCAAGCCAAATCAGGAACGCTGGGAAATGTCAGATATTCATCTTTCCAATGCCACAGAAAAAAAAGTGATCAGTCACCTGGCCCGTATGGGTATCCTTGATGAACTCAGACCCAGGCAAAAACACTATGACTATGCTTTAGTGTTAGGTGCCACAGTTCCAAGGATGCAGCGACGACTGGAGCAGGTGATATTATTATCAAATCGGGGCTTTCAGTTTAATCAGATTATATTTCTGGTGGGAGAACGTCCACTGACACCGGAGGTTGATCAGGTAGAAGAGCTGATGAAAAAGGCCGTCGGGTCATCCACCCAGGAATCAGCCCGACCATTAACAGAAACTGAAGCAGCCCGAATGCTTTGGTTGACCATTTCACTGCCTCTAGCGATCAAAAACAGTATCTCCGCAGTGTTTGTTAACACTCCAAGGAAATGGGTAATAACACACTGGGAAAGACCCAATACCCGGGACACCCTCAAGCAATGGATACAGTCAGCTCCGCAGCCAGGCACTGCCCTGGTGATATCCGATCAGCCCCATGCTCTTTACCAGCTTGAGGTAGTCAAGCAAGAGTTACCTGAAGGGTTTCATGTAGAAGTTGCAGCAAAAAGCGCCAACCCCGAGGCTAACCTGGCACTGTATCTGGACGCTCTGGCTCTCTGGCTCAATAACATGCAAAAAGCCCAGTAAGACACTTTACAGTCCAAAGAGTCCTCTTCAAGAGCAATCCGCCCCCCAGCTGGGCATTAATGTTTGCTCAATACCCAATTGCCCCAGAATCCGCGCCACAACAAAATCAACCAGGTCATTCACAGATTCGGGCTTATTGTAAAAACCGGGTGATGCGGGAAGAATAACCGCCCCCATCCGGGTCAGCCGGAGCATATTTTCCAGATGGATCTCGGATAATGGCGATTCCCTTGGGACAATAATCAACTTGCGACGCTCTTTCAAAGCCACATCGGCAGCACGCTCGATCAAATTATTGCTGGCACCATAGGCAATCGATGAAAGCGTACCCGCACTGCATGGGCAAATAACCATCTTGCCGGGTGCGCCGCTGCCAGATGCCACCGGAGCCATCCAGTCTTCCTGGCTAAACACCTTAATCTGGTCTTTATTAGCGCCTGTAAGCTGTTCCAGCTGATGCTGTATGGATTCCTCACTGCCATACAAACGGATGGACGCTTCAGTCTCTAAAACCACCTGGGCAGCCCTGGATACCATAAAATAAACCCTGGCTCCCGAAGTAACCAGACATTCCAGTAACCGGATACCGTATTGGGCACCGGATGCCCCGGTCATAGCCAGGGTAATGACTTCAGACAAGGATTATTACTCCTCTAGCGCTTTAACAATTCTGCCATGAATGCCCTCAAATCCACCATTGCTCATAATCAGCAGGTGTTCTCCGGACTTTGCGGTATCCTTCAGATAACGGACAATACCTTCAGTGGAGGACATTATACGAGCAGGCACAGGACTGTGTTCAACCACTTCCTCCAAAGGCCATTTAAGCCCTTCCGGACGAAACCAGATAACTTCAGATGCTGTTTCAGTGGCCTTGGCCAAAGCTTGTCTATGAACGCCCATCTTCATGGTATTTGAACGGGGTTCTATTACCACCCGCACCGGCTGATCCCCCACACGGGCCCTCAATCCTTCCAGGGTTGTGGCAATAGCCGTAGGGTGATGGGCAAAATCATCATATACTTTGACTCCGGATACCTCTGCCAAAAGTTCCATTCGCCTTTTCACGCCCTGAAAATCACAAAGGGCCGCACAGGCTGTTTCAGGAAGCACTCCCACATGCCTTGCAGCAGCGATAGCAGCCAGGGCGTTGGCCACATTATGATGCCCCGTCTGGGACCAGTTCACCGAACCACAGGGTTTTCCTTTGTACAGCACCTGAAACCGGGAGCAATCAGCATTCACAGAATTCGCTGACCAGTTTTCCCCAAGTGTTTCCAGCTCGGACCAACAGCCCATAGCCAAAACCTCATCAACCGCTTTCTCACCCGCTGGTGCAATAATTCGCCCGGTGCCGGGAACGGTTCGAATCAAATGGTGGAACTGCTTTTGAATGGCAGCCAGATTTTCAAAGATATCAGCATGGTCAAATTCCAGGTTATTAACCACCAGGGTACGAGGCCGATAGTGGACAAATTTGGATCGCTTATCAAAAAACGCCGTATCATACTCATCAGCTTCCACAACAAAGAATGGCGTATTTCCCATCCTGGCAGAAATGCCAAAGTTAGAGGGAATACCACCAATCAGAAAGCCCGGTGACATACCCGCAGCTTCCAGTATCCAGGCCAGCATACTGCTGGTAGTGGTTTTGCCATGGGTGCCAGAAACGGCCAGTACCCATTTATCAGTCAGGATATGGCGGGCAAAAAACTCCGGACCGGATGTATAGGGCAAGCCTTTATCCAGGATATACTCAACGGCAGGATTACCACGGCTTAATGCATTGCCGATAACCACCAGGTCAGGCTCTGGCTTTAAATGTTCCGGGTCATACCCCTGCATCAGCTCAATACCGGATTCTTCAAGCTGAGTGCTCATGGGAGGGTAAACGTGCTGGTCAGAGCCAGACACCTTAATACCGAGTTCTCTGGCAAGTATGGCCAGACTCCCCATAAAGGTTCCACATATTCCCAGAATGTGTACGTGCATCAACCGCCTCCAGCCTAGAAATACTCTGCCCGGCAATAAAAAAGTACAGCCACGGGCACAGTATTGGAAATCAATAGTATATCAACCACAGTAATTAACTTTGACAGAAATACCGTTTCAAATCATGCTGATGTTCACAATAAGAAGCAGAAACCAGGAGTATTTGGAATATGGCCAAACAACATGCACTTTACGCGCAATCGGGTGGCGTTACGGCAGTTATTAATGCCAGTGCCTGTGCCGTCATTGAAACAGCCAGGCGATACAGTGACCGGATTGATACCGTCTATGCTGCTCACAACGGCATTCTCGGTGCGCTTCGGGGAGAGCTCATTGATACCAGCCAGGAGTCCGATGAAACTATTGGCGCACTGCTTCGAACCCCCGGAGGCGCTTTCGGTTCCTGTCGTTATAAATTAAAGCCATTTGAGGAAAGCCAAGATGAATACCGGAGACTGATTGAGGTTTTTCAGGCCTACAATATCGGCTATTTCTTTTACAATGGCGGTAATGACTCCATGGACACCGCCCTCAAGGTTTCACAACTCAGTAAAAAGCTGGGTTATCCCATTACCTGTATTGGCATCCCCAAAACCATCGATAATGACCTGGCAGTCACTGACAATTGCCCCGGTTTCGGCTCCGCCGCCAAATACCTTGCTGTTTCCACAAAGGAAGCCAGCCATGACATCGCCTCCATGTGTGATACCTCAACCAAAGTCTTTGTTATGGAGGTGATGGGCAGGCATGCAGGTTGGCTGGCAGCAGCGGCAGGCCTTGCGGCCAGGCAGGCAGGAGACCCGCCTCATATTATCGTTTTTCCTGAAGCGCCCCTGAATAGAACCCATTTTTTAAGCAAGGTCCGGCAAACAGTGGAAGCCAAGGGCTATTGTGTAATAGTGGCTTCTGAGGGAGCAAAATACGACGATAACAGCTTTGTTTCTGCCTCCACCACAGTGATTGACTCCTTTGGTCATCACCAGCTTGGTGGCGTAGCTCCTGCCCTTTGCACGCTGATCAAAAAAGAACTGGGCTATAAATACCACTACGCAGTGGCCGACTACCTCCAGCGCTCAGCCCGACATATCGCTTCAAGGGTTGATGTTGAACAGGCCTATGCGGTAGGAAAAACGGCAGTGGAATTAGCTGTCACCGGTCATAATGCCGTTATGGCTTCTATTGTCAGGGAATCCAGCACTCCTTATCGCTGGTCAACCAGCCATGTTGCCCTTAGTGAGGTGGCCAACTTCGAACGAAAACTGCCCGGGAATTACATTTCAGCTGATGGGTTCGCTATAACCAGGGCATGCAGGGAATATCTGGAACCCCTTATAGAAGGAGAGGAATATCCCCCCTATTTAAATGGCCTGCCACGGTTTGCGAAATTAAAAAAGGTATTTGCAGAAAAAAAAATCAAAGCACCTTTTGCAGTGGCTTAAACAGGAATTAAAAGAAACCCTGACCCGGATATTTTACAAATCTAAACATACCTGATCGAGTCATCACATGAAATTAAATAATTAATCCAGTGACTCGACCGGGTAACCAAAAACTGTAGTTTAAGCCGTTATACGTTTTAAGTCTTTTTTAGCCCCGATACAATTCCAATTGCCAGCAACACAAAACTACTCTGCTAGCATTACTTATTGCTGTATCTGTCAGGCAGGCGGAGAATAGTCATTAAAAGCATATTTTTTTCCCTGCCAAATCCTCTCATGAAATTACAAGATCGGCTGGAAGGCCTTATTTTTTCCCATTACCGCACCGTGAATGCTGTAAAAACAACGTTAGGTGTGGCTATTGGCCTTTACTGTATGATCATTCTTGCCATGCCTCACTCCGCATGGATGGTTGTAACCACTATTGTTGTTATGAGTGCCATGCCCCAGGTGGGTAGCGCTGTTAATCGGGCAAAGTTGCGTATTGCCGGCACCCTGGTTGCCGCTGCCATTGCCTATGCATCCTTATTTTTCTTTGGCCCAAACCCCGTTTATATTGGCCTGACTATCGTGATAGGCACTTTATTATTTTCCTACATGGCCACTGATCGCGAACTTGGCTATGCGGGGACTCTAGCAGCCCTAAGTCTTGCCATCATGCTTGGCTATGGCTCTGCGAGCATTGAAGATGTAAGCTGGCGCCTGGTCAATATTATTGCCGGCTCTGTAATCGCTTTAGTGGTCAGTGCTGTGGTTCTACCCATTCGAGCTAAACGCAAATTGACGCTTAACACTGCAACCAGCCTGGCTGCACTGGCAGAACTCTACAACCACTATCGGGCTTCAGACCAGGTTTCTGACTATATGCGGGATATGCTCTATAAAGTCTACCAGCAAATTCCTGTGCAAAGACGATTACTGGCGGAGTCAATTCATGAAAGCCAGCATATCCGCATGCATGAAAGTAGCTATGAACGATTAATATCCCTGCAACGATCCCTGGCTGCTATTTTGGAGCTACTGTTTGAAACATCCTGGCGTAATGGTTCTCTTAATACAGAAGAGGAAGAGAGTTTATTACAGCGCTTCCATGGCCATTTTAATGGAGCACTGATGGAGTTGAGCGATGCCATACGGAAAGAAACGCGAATAGATACGAATAAAACCCTGGGCCAGCTGCATAAGCTTGCCCATGAGTTAAAGCATTTTGCTGGCCTCAGGGATATACATGCCAGCTCATACCTCTGGCTGCACTTACAAATGAGTCGAGAGCTGGAAGAGGTAGCCCACTATATCAACTCTGTTTCCCGCACTCCTTCATAGCGTTAAACATTAAGCTCTTAGAACCTGTCAAAACACATTCCCGATACCCTCTCTAGCCTGGGAGTGCATATCTCTCCAAGCTATAACAGTTAGAGGTATCCGTATGCATTACCAGCGAGGAGAGGGTGTCGCGAAACTGAATGCAGCGTGCACAAAACGAGATTGATTCTCTTTTTTTAACCACAGAGACACGGAGGCACAGAGTTTTTATATCTTTAAACTATAAAACTCCGTGCCTCCGTGGTTAATAAAAATAACTTTCGCGACAACCTCAGGACGCTGGGAACGTGACTAATTTGAAATAATTTACTAATTATACTGCTCCGTTACTGTGATTTAGGCTCTGTTTTCCTACGTAGCCACCTTAAGAGCTTAATTTCTTTGACACTGCGATTTTTAAACAATAAAGACGGAAGTGAAACCCCCACAGCCAGAGCCAATAAAATAAAAATGGTATTCAGGCCATTGCTGGCAGTTTGTAGTAAAAACTCTGCCGATACATCCGACGAACGACTGATTTCCATCAATCCCATCATGGTTCGATAGGCAAATACGCCCGGAACCATCGGAATAACAGAGGGAAAAACAAATACCATGGTTGGTGTATGAACCCAGTGAGCCAGCTGGACGCCTATCAGGCTAATAAAGCATGAGGCAACCAATGAGCCAACAATCAAATCAAGGCCGTTCATAAGAGCGATTGAGCGGGATCCATAGGCTACGGATGCCAGAACTGCAACAGCCCATAGTGCCCTTTTCGGCACAGTAAAGAATATGGCAAAGCCCAGTGCTGCCAGGGAAGCCCAAAAACAGTTAGTGATGACCAGAATTATGGTAGAAGCCATTATAACTTGCCTATGCCCAATAACGCCGAACTCAAAACAATACCCAAAGCAATCGCAAAGGCCATAACGGTCACCTGCATGGCCCTTCCCTGCCCAGTCACAGTATGGCCCTGCAATAGATCAATAACCGCATTGATCATCGGCACCCCGGGAATCAAAAACAGCACCGAGGTGGCTACTGCTATTTCAGGGCTTATCCCCAGATGGAAAACAATGCCCAAGCCACTTATACCACTTGATGTAAACGATGCAGCACAAATACTAAGAGGCAGATTATAACCAGAAGATAAAAACCTGCTCCGAACCAGAAAACCGGCAGCCGTTGCCACTCCTGCCAATAAAACAGCAAGTAGCTCCCCTCCTGCCAGATAACAGAAGGCCATACCGGCAAGGGCAATCATGGTTATGATCACTGGCTTGGGGTAGTGAGGCAAACTTTTCAATCTCTCAACTTCAGTCCGAAGTTCAGCAATGGTCATTCCCTCCAGACAGAGCTTCCAACTCATCCGGCTTACACCAGAGACTATGCCTAAATGAACACCATAGCTCTTTATCCTTCGAAAAACAGTGTAGTGCGCTCCTGTGTCACAGGGATCAGAGAGTGTCAGGGTAATCCCTGCAAGGGAGAATAAAATTTCTTGCTCATAGCCAAGAGCCTTGGTAATTCGATGCAGATTACGATTGACCCTTTCCGTATGAGCGCCAGAAGACATCAACAAGACGGCAATATCAAGTAATAAATCAGCGCATTTGCGCTGACGAAGCCCTGGCAAGGCAACAGGCGTATCCATGTCAGTACAGCAGATAAAACGTGAAGTGTTGAATGGTTGATTTTGCGATAGTTTGTCAATAGCTGCAAGACATAACGATTTGCAACACCCTGTTTTCTGTCAGTGCATTTACCTTTAGTCAGACTTTTTTTTATTTCCAGCTACCGGGTTACGAAGTCCCTGGTTTGGCTCAGCTCCAGACACCGGCTTTACTTTATTAAACCGGTTATTATTCCATGGTTTCGATATGTCTGAATAAAAGCGATAGCCATTACGACCTTCCTTTTTAACCACATACATTGCCTGATCTGCCGCCTTTATCAGTTCGTCAGGAGACTTTCCCGCATCAGGGTAAGTGGCGATACCTAAACTGGTGCCAACGGTTCGCTCATCATCTCCAAATTCATGGGGTGGTCGCATTTCTTCCAGAATCTTTTCAGCAACAATTCTTGCGTCCTCCGGGTCTCCCACATCATCTAAAATTATGGCAAATTCATCCCCCCCAAGCCTTGCAACCATATCTCCCTTTCTGATACAGGATAACAAACGCCGGGCAACACTGGTCAATAGTTCATCACCGGCATCGTGTCCAAGGGTGTCATTAATGTCCTTAAAATGATCCAGATCCAGAAACATAACGGCAGTAATTCTCTTTCTTCTATCGCTTCGAGCCATGGAAGCGCCAAGGAATTCACGAAACAATGTTCGATTGGCCAACCCGGTTAGCCCGTCATATTTCGCCATACGAACCAGTTTATCTTCCAGTTTTTTACGTTCAGTAATGTCTTTAAAGACCAATACAGCACCCTTGACTCTCTTTTTATCATTGACTAATGCCGCCAGGCTGTACTCTGCGGGAAAACTCCGTCCTTTTTGGCTATAGATTGCCGCTGTTGTCTGAACATTCTCTCCTTCACCCAGACATTTCTGCTTAATATCTGATTGATTCCATAACGCCTCGACATCCCCCTGTGTTTCATCAAAAAGGAATTGACTGATATGTTTTCCTGACAGTTCTTTCTCAGTACCCTCCAGAATTTTACAAGCTGCCGGATTAATAAAAGAGATTTCTCCATCTATATCCAAGCCCACAATACCTTCTCCTGCACAATGCAGCAGAAGCTCATTCTTGGTACTAATCCAACGTAATTCGTTGGTCACTGCTTCCAATTCCAGCCGCTGTTTTTCCAGTTGTAAAAAAACTTTTACCTTACCCAACAGGATGTCCGGATTAATAGGCTTGGAAAGATAGTCAACGGCTCCGGCCTTGTAACCTTTGCTGACATAAGCCTGGTCTTTATTAATGGCTGTAACAAAAATAATGGGAATGCTGGCTGTTTGTTTATTACTATGAAGCAGGGCCGCGGTTTCAAAGCCATCCATACCTGGCATCTGCACATCCAGTAAAATCACGGCAAAATGATGATGAAGCACCTCTGCCAGAGCCTCTTCACCAGAACTCACTTTATGCACTTTCGCTCCCAGGGGTCTGAGAAGCTTATCCATAGCCAGCAAATTTTCTGGCCGGTCATCTACCACTAGAATTTTTACTTTGCCGCTATCGTCCATGACAGCCCCATGATAATTCAGGTCAGATTTAAATCATCCTTCAAACTATACGTGTTATGCAACCAGGCAATTCAAAAAATGGCTAATTTCCCCAAGGGTCATTATCTGATCGACGCAGCCAGTGGCTATTGCCGCCCGGGGCATCACATCCACTTCTGCTGATTGGGGCTGCTGAGCAATGGTATATCCCCCGCCCCTGGCAACAGAGCGCACACCCTCTGCCCCATCTTCATTAGCGCCCGTCAAGATAATCGCAAGCAGCCTCTCACCATAAACATCAGCCGCTGACTGAAACAACACATCTATAGAGGGCCGAACATAACACGCTTTCTCATCAGTATTAAGGCAGAGCAATTTCCGATTCTCCACAAGCATATGATAATTGGAAGGTGCGATATAAACACAGCCTGCTTCAATAACTTGCTTATCCCATGCTTCAACGATCGTGAGGTCTGTCAACTTATTAAAAACCGTCACTGCGCCCCCCCTGTCATCAAGACCAACATGCTTGGCAATAAAAATAGGGAAAGAAACGGCCCTGTTCGTTTGGGCAAGAATATCTGTTATTGCATTCACCCCGCCAGCAGAAGCTCCAATGACCACTGCATCAAAAGTACGAAAATTACTTTTATTAATACCTGTCACTCTTTTTTCCTGTATATTCGCTGGCATAAATCGAGACTTTCCAGGCGTTCAGCCACTTTACAAAACCGTAGATTCTCCCGTTTACCAATACATAAAATACCAAAAGGACAAAGGCTATCAACTAACGTACCCAAAACCCGCTCTTGCAAAATTTGATTGAAGTAAATCAGAACATTGCGACAAAGCACCAGGTTCATTTCGCCAAAAACACCATCGGTAACCAAGTTATGATTTGCAAATGTTATTTTCTTTGATAGTCGATCATTGAGCTTGAATGAGTCATACATCTGATAACCATAATCACTTAATTGGGTTTGACCACCAGACTGTCGGTAATTACCTTCGTAGCGCTCAAGCTGTTTTGATGAATAAATGCCTTTCCGGGCTATAGATAGCGCCTGATCGTTGAAATCAGTGGCATAAATCTGACAACGATCAAGAAGCCCTTCTTCCTCTAGCACAATGACCATGGAGTACACCTCTTCCCCTGTAGCACAACCTGCATGCCATATTTTTATAAAGGGGTAGGTTTTTAATACAGGAATAACCTGTGTTCTCAGCACCTGAAAAAAATCCGGGTCACGAAACATTTCTGTAACAGGTACCGAAAGTTGTTTTACAAAGAGAGAGAATGAGTTTTCATCATACAAAAGCAATGAAATAAGATCGCTGATATAAGAGCGATTGACCTGACCAAGAAATTTTCTGACCCTGCGCAATAATGAAGCCCTGGCATAATTATGAAAATCATAACCATAATGACGCTCTATAGCATCAAGTAACAGTGACAGTTCAAGAACATCCTTTGAATCTGTGCTCACTTCGATAACCAGACTTTTAACATGGCAACCAGCTTGTCCATATCGACGGGCTTGGTCATATAATCATTTGCCCCGGCATTTATACAGTTAGAACGATCTTCCGCCGTAGATTTAGCTGTCAGTACAATGACCGGCAGGTCTTTATATGACTTGTGATTTCTCAATGCCCGGGTCGCCTCAAAACCATCCATAACCGGCATCATGATATCCATCAAAACCAGCTCCACATCACCTTCGTCGTCCAACTTTTCAAGGGCCACTTTACCATTGTCAGCGATAACAACGTCCATCCCCATTCCTTGAAGCGCTTTTGATAAGGTGAATGTATTTCTAAGATCATCATCGACCAATAGTACTTTATGACCTTCCAGGGTCTTTTCTGAAACCGGTGTCACCAGGTTGTCTTTTTCTCCTGCAGAAGATACTTTTTCAACCGAATGCAAAAATAAACTCACTTCATCTAATACCCTATCTTCTGAAGCACTGTCTCCCTTTAAAACCATGGTATTTGTATACATCTGGAATTCATTATGCTCAGCTTCGGTCATTTCCCTGGCAGTGTGAACGATGACAAACGGCATCCTTTCCCCTAAATGCTCCCTGGTTTTCTTCAGAAATTCAATGCCACTGGAATCCTCAAGATCACAGTCCATAACCAGGCACTGCCATGGATTATCATATATTAAGGACTCAGCCTCCCGGGCTGTCGCTGCCAAGGCCACATCGATACCTTTGTTCGTCAAAATACTGCCCAAATGATCTCGAGCCTGTTTATCACTATCTAAAATCAGAACCCTGTTCAAATCACCCTGCAGCATATTGCTGAGTTTTACAAAGGCTCTGTTTAACTCTCCCATGGAAACAGGCTTGAATAAATAGCCAATCGCCTCATCCATTGTGGCAGATGCAGGGTCTCGGCCAGAAATGATGTGAACCGGTATGTTTTTTGTTGAATCCCTGGACTTCAGCTCAGTGAGCACATCCTGTCCATCCATATCAGGAAGCCCCAGGTCCAGAATAATTGCATCAGGCCGCACTGCCTGTGCCAACTGAAGGCCACTCGTTCCAATATCTGCATGTATATATTGAAAACTGTGTTTTTCTGCAATACGTTTAAGAATATCTACAAAGTTTGGATCGTCTTCAATTAATAAAAGGCAGGGTTTCTCTGGATCTAATTCAGGAATATTGAGGGAGTCTTCTGTGTGGTTCGCTTCTGTTTCTTTCAGTTTCAGACGAGTTTCGCCCATATCGCTGTTACTGATTTGTTCCTCACCATCAACAATGGCAACTTGATAACTATCCGCATATACCTTTTCCCTGGTCAAGGAGGATACTGGGTTATCAGGCAATAACACGGTGAATGTTGTCCCCTCCCCTTCAACACTATCGAGCTCTATCAGTCCTCCAAGCATACTGGAAAGCTCTCTGGAAATGGCAAGCCCTAACCCTGTCCCGCCATATTTCCGGCTGGTAGAGCCATCAGCCTGTCTGAAAGCATCAAAAATTGCAGACTGCTTGTCTTCAGGTATCCCTATGCCGGTGTCCCTTACAGAAAATGCAACATAGCTATCTTCCCCATAGCGCCCTTTTCTAACAGCAGGAAATACCTTTACATAAATTCCACCAGACTCCGTAAACTTAAAGGCATTGGACAGGAAATTCTTGATAATTTGCATCAATCTCTGACTGTCAGACAGAATGGTTTGAACAGTCCCCTGTTCAAGGGTGACTGAAAAATCAAGATTCTTCTTTTCAGAAAGGGGTTTAAACAGCGTATTAATACCATTACACAACTCAGAAACATCAACATCCTCGAAATTAATAATCATCTTTCCTGCTTCAACCTTGGACAGGTCAAGAATGTCATTAATCAGCTCAAGCAGTTCATTACCACTGTTGTATATAACCTGAGCGGATTCTTCTTGATCCTCTGTCAGGTTCCCCTCATCATTTTCAGCCAGCATTTGAGCCAATACCAGCAGAGAGTTTAGAGGGGTTCTAAGCTCATGGGACATATTAGCCAAAAATTCAGATTTATACCGGCTTGTCTGCTCTAACTCCTTAGCCTTTTCTTCAATGGCCTTTTTGGATTGCCGGATATCGTAGTTCTTCTTTTCAATTTCTTCCTTTCGCTCCAGGAGAAGTTCACTTTTTTCTTCAAGCTCTGCATTTGATCGTTGAAGTTCTTCACTTTGAGCCTTTAACTCTTCTTCTGATTCCTCCAGAATGGCTGCCCTGCTTTCTAACTCCTCATTCACCGTCTTTAGTTCTTCCTGCTGTTCTTTCAACACCTCAGACTGTTTTGTTGTTTGCTCAAGAAGCTGGTTGACACGGTTCCTGTACTGTCCTGAGTTAATGGCAATAGCCACATTTTCAATGGACTGTTTCAGGAAACTGGACTGCTCTTTCGATACAGACCTAAGCAAAGCAAACTCTAAAACACCTTTAAGCTCATCTTCATAAATCAGTGGAACGATTAAAACACTACAGGGTCTCGTACTTCCCAGGCCCGATTCAATCACCATGTAGTCGGCTGGAATATCAATAATTTCTATAGTCTTTTTTTCCAGTGCGGCCTGACCAACAAGACCATCACCAAGTACAAACTTATTGGCATGTTGCTTACGGGTTCTCCATGCATAGGTTCCCATAAGATGTAAGGACTGATCCTCACTTAACACATACATTGCTCCTGTCTGGAATCCCAGATAACGACAATAAAAAGCAACAATATTCTCACAAAGATCAACGATGGAGAGATCACCACGAAGACTATCATTCAAGCTTGCCAAGCCTTCCTGCAACCAACTACGCTGCTCATTTTCATTACTAATATTACGCAGCTTCTCTGTCATTTCCTTAAAACTACGACTCAACTCGCTAATTTCAGAATTAGCATCAAGGATCTTCCCCTGGACATAATCACCAGAAGCCACTCTCTTTACCCATGATGTAATAATATTGATGGGTTTGACCACACTCCTGGCCACCAGGGCAGCAAATACAAATACAAATACAAATACAATAAAAACGGCATAAAGTAATCGTTCACGCAAATCTTTGATGGGATGAAAAACAGAATCCTCCAGAACCTCGGATACAAGAAAAAATGAAGTGCCTTTCACCACCACGGGATGAAACATACCGAGAACCGTTTCATTATGAAATCCTTTATAGCTTTCTATATGAGATGATGCCTGAATACGTTTTGCCTGCTGATCAGTTACATTTTCAATTTCATCATGGTGTTCATGATGAGTATGCCTGGAATGCCCATCATGAACATGCTCCATGTGTTCTTCTTTTTCTGTATACTCTCCCGTTTCCTGGTCAAAATGAGCCAGCCATGACCGGTATAATGGATTACCTTTATTCAACCTGAGCTTTGATACAGGTGAATACTGATTCCCATAAACAACATCCCCCCTTTCATTAACCAGATATACATTAATATTTTCTTCTACATGCATCATTGATGCATAACCCTTGAATAAGTCCTGAACCAAGCCTGCAGATAGTTTAACTGCAATATACCCCATATTCTTACCGCTATTGCTTAAGGGCTTTACCATATAGCTGGATAGCGTATTTTTATCGCCATGCCCCCGCAGCGCACCATACCTTGTATCCCCACTTTCAATACTTGCCTTGACAGTCTTTAAAAAAAGGGTATTTTCAATATCACTGTTAAATATACTCTTACCAATAAAGCCATTTTGACTGGTAGAATAAATAATCCCTCCTTTGTCATCTAAAACAAAAAAGTCCGCATAACCATATACTGAAATAAAGCTACTAAATAATGGAGAGTAATACTTAAAAACCCTTTGATATTCATTATTTCCAAATAAATTATTGAAATTCATGCCTCCAGACATCATTATTTCTTTTACATCCTGTACCATTTTTTTGGCATTTACTTCCTGATAACTTAAATTACTCTCAACTGCGTCAAAAAAATCATACAGCCTGTGAGCAAATAAAAAGTTTGTATGTGATAGTCGTTGATATTGGCTAGCCCTTATAGAATCTTTCCCTTTTTCATATTCAAGGGTTCCGATGACCATCAATGGCCCAAGTGACAAGACAAAAAACCAAAAAAACAGCACCATCCCCAGCTTTTTTTTCAAAGTTACCTTATCGGCCCCGG
Organism: Endozoicomonas sp. Mp262; assembly: GCF_025643335.1. NCBI lineage: Bacteria > Pseudomonadati > Pseudomonadota > Gammaproteobacteria > Oceanospirillales > Endozoicomonadaceae > Endozoicomonas > Endozoicomonas sp. Mp262. The sequence goes on from NZ_CP092489.1 coordinate 184,685, forward strand.
CCATGACTGTATTCATACCCCATCCTTTGTAAAAAAACGCCAAGTTAAAACAATAAGTTCCTCCCTATTTCATCGTATCTTTGATAGAAAATTTAAGCAGTTATTTGAAAAACAGCCTCTAAGCACCCGCAGGCTTCTGCTGACTCTTTAGCCAGTCCAGGGAATATTTTTTATTACTAATTAATATTAAAATAACTCCAGTCATACAAAGTTAGCGAATAACATCAAACTAATACCTATATCTAACTGCATACCTCTAACAACTTCACTAATATTTATATATCTGGACGTAATAATTCAGGTTCAAGCTGTTATTCAAGGAGGTACTATGGATATGAACCAGGATGAAGACCTTAGCTTCAAAGAGATTTCTATCCTTGCAGCATCTTTTGGCTTACTACTAGCATCATTGCACTTCCTTCTCCACAGTCTGTTTTAACCCGTTACTGAGAGTGATTGTCTCAGTCTGCTGGCATCCCTGCCAGTCAGATTGGTTCAATAGAGAGAATCCCGAACCCCTAGGCTCTGTTAACCTCCTTTACCCCATCCGTAGTCCCAAGCAGCATCACGTCAGCTGATCTCAGGGCAAAAATCCCGTTAGTCACAACACCGGTAATTTGATTAATGCGTGTCTCCAGTTCTTTAGGGTCAGTTATCTTGAGATTCCAGACATCCAGGATGATGTTACCGTTATCCGTTACAACCCCTTCACGATAGGCAGGATCACCTCCCAGCTTAACCAGCTCTCTGGCCACATAGCTTCTGGCCATTGGAATAACTTCCACCGGCAGTGGGAATTCACCAAGAACATCCACAGACTTGCTTTCATCAGCAATACAAATAAATTCATCAGCAACCGCTGCGACAATTTTCTCCCGGGTGAGAGCCGCACCACCGCCTTTTATCAGATGCAGCTGGTCATTGGCCTCGTCAGCACCATCAATATAAAACCTCAGGCCCTGAACTGAATTCAGGTCATAAACAGGTATACCATGGGATTTTAACCGTTGGGCAGATGCCTCAGAGCTGGCAACACAACCATCAAAGGCGGCCTTATGGGCCGCCAGGGCATCAATAAAGTAATTAGCAGTGGAACCGGTGCCAATGCCAATCACCATATCATCTTCCAGAAATGGTACGATACGCTGCAATGCAGCTTCTGCGGTAGCTTTTTTCAATTCATCCTGTGTCATGATGGAGGGTTCCTTAAATATCCAGATTATGAAAAGGCGATAAGTATACAGCGTCCGGGGTGGTTTCAGGGTGAAAAAAATTAATTTAGAATGAGCTGTGGTTTAGCTTAATAAATAGATAAAAAGCAGCAATTAAGAATGACCCATAACTATATCAGAAAAATTCTTGAGTCCCGGGTATATGATGTAGCCACTGAAACCCCCATTCATCCTGCATCATTTCTTAGCCGTCGGCTCAACAACCAGATATTGATCAAGCGTGAAGATCTCCAGTCCGTCTACTCCTTTAAAATTCGTGGTGCCTACAACAAAATATCCTCTCTGACACCCGCAGAGAAAAAGCGGGGGGTAGTCACTGCTTCCGCCGGGAATCACGCCCAGGGTGTTGCACTGGCTGCCAGTAAACTGGGTATCAATGCCGTCATCGTGATGCCGGGCACAACCCCAGAGATTAAAATCCGTGCTGTTCGTGCCCGGGGGGCGCAGGTCATTCTAAGGGGGGATACCTTTGATGAAGCCCTGGCTCACTCAATGGAACTGGTGGAACAGCAGGGTTACAGCTACATTCACCCCTATGATGATCCAGAGACCATTGCCGGCCAGGGAACCATCGGAATGGAAATTCTTCGCCAGCATAGCGGAGATTTAACCGCCATTTTTATACCGGTTGGCGGAGGTGGGCTGGCCGCCGGAATCAGTGCCTATATAAAATACCTGCGACCAGAAATAAAAGTCATTGGCGTAGAGTTTGAAGAGTCCGCCTGCCTAAAGGCCGCACTTGAGAAAGGAAGACCCGTCACCCTCCACCATGTGGGCTTATTTGCCGATGGTGTTGCTGTTGCCCGCATAGGAGAAGAAAGCTTCAAGCTGTGCCAGGAATATATTGACGAAGTTGTCACAGTGACCTCGGATGAAATCTGCGCAGCAATCAAAGATATTTTTGACGACACCCGTTCTATCACTGAACCTGCCGGTGCCTTGGGCACTGCCGGCCTGAAAAAATACATTGAGGAAAAAGGCCTTTCCGGGCAAACCCTGCTAGCCATTAACAGTGGTGCCAATATTAACTTTGATCGACTGCGCTATGTCTCCGAAAGGGCTGAAATTGGCGAGAAAAGAGAGGCCATACTGAGTGTCACCATTCCAGAGCAACCCGGCAGTTTTAAACAGTTCTGCGAGCTACTGGAACGCCGGAATATTACTGAATTTAACTATCGTTACCATGATCCGGAAAACGCCAGGATTTTTGTAGGTGTCCAGGTCAGTCCTGACCAGCTGCCCATTGCCAGGCTCGTTGAAACATTGATCAACAAACACTATGCAGTAGAAGATTTAACAGACAATGAGTTAGCCAAGCTTCATATCCGCCATATGGTAGGTGGGCATACCGCTGCTGTGAAACACGAACGCATATACCGTTTTGAATTCCCCGAAAGACCCGGCGCACTCCTGAACTTTCTTACCAAACTGGGCAGTGATTTCAATATCAGTTTATTCCATTACAGAAATCATGGGGCGGCCTATGGCAGGGTTGCCGTGGGCCTGGATATTCCTCCAGAGAAGAAAGACCATATAGAAAGGTTTCTGGATGAAATTGGCTATAGCTATAAGGAAGAGACAGAAAACAGCGCTTACCAGAGTTTTCTGGGCAATGGTGAGCCTGTAAGCAATTCTGTGTAAACGCCGCTTTTAAATTACAACCTCGGCATGACTGTGAAAATCACTGCTGGCATGCATGCCCTTCTGTGGGAAGTTGACTCAAACTTAATACCACTTCGTGTCAGTATAATCCACATGCTGGCCGTTTTCTCCTGAGAGTTGCCCACCTAAACTGCCAGGTTTTACCCTATAATAAACTGGGCGTACTTTCTCTAAAATAACTCTTAGCAGAAGCAAAAAAACTGGTTAGCACATCCAACTCAAAAGATAATACCGTCACTTGTATGGTTGATTTTTTAGTTGGAACGGGTAAAGTGACAGCTATTCTTGAAAACTGTGTAGCTTACCGAATTATAAAGAAACTTGGAAATCAGTTTTCGCAAACCATTTCTCATAAAATATAATTATATCAATAGGTTAACCTGTTTTTTAGCGGGAATGGTTGGTAAAGTGAAGCCCACTTTGAGCTGTAACTGGAGGCCTTATGTAGTGGTTTGAACAGTGTATGGCTCTTGTTTGAGAATATGCTGAAATATCGTAGCTGCTTTTAACGAAAAGCATTCATGATTGCACCGATCATAAGCAATAAAATTAATCCAGCTCCTACAAAAATGGCTAGTTCAGGTATTAGGAGAAATAATGCACCTGCTACGGAACATAATATAAGAGCATCTATTCCATCTTTTTTTGATTTTTCAAATCGTTCATGAATATAAAGCACACCAAAGAAAACAATAAGGAAATACCCAAAATATATTCCATCACCTGTAGATTCTCCCTGCCAATTATTGTACCTAGCATAAGCAAAGTTAGGTAGAAAGAGATAAGCACCTGTTAAAAAAATTATTTTTAGCATTCTTCCTATCCTTTGATACATTTCAACTTGAGCCATAACGCGAAAATCTGGTGAGGTACAATATCTCCCAAACCGCTCCAACATAGAAATTACAATTTTCTAGCCCTTTGACTAGTGCGGTTTAGTATAGGGTTATTGGGACAGTTATCTTTAAAAACTCCGGTGTTCAATTAATTTTTACCCTTGAGATATAACTTCACACCGGCCTGTTTTGCTGCAAGTTCTAAAGCATCATCCAGTGTTGCCAAGGGCAATCCTTCACGTATTGCAAGTTCCAAATAAGCTGCATCATAGCTACTGAGCTTATAGCTTCTGGCAAGCCCCAGCGTTCGGCTAAACGCCTGATTAGCAGTCAATGGATCAATATATATAGGTAGGTTTTCCAATTGGGCAATAAAGCCTTCACTCTGCCCTGGATCAATTTCACCACGACGCTCTGAACGAGATACTACATTACATACCTCTAAATGCCAGAGATTGGGAACCAGTGCATCAACATGAGCCAGCGTTGTCATTACATCTTCTGCATACTGTTGGTCTGCAACATTATTTGTCACCATCAGCCAACGCATCGTTACTGAATTATCCAGAACAAAATCAGTCATTACCGGCGGCCTTCTTCACGAATAGCCTTTAAATCTTCATCAGAGACTACAGTTTTTTTCATCTGTAAGAGATTGTTGATAGCCGCCTGAGCCTTTAATCGGCTTTTGGCACGACTTGGAATCAAGTCGGCAATGGGTTTGCCCCGATTGGTAATGGTAAACGCTTCACCCGCTTCAACACGACGTAGGATTTCGGGGAGCTTGGTTTTTGCATCATAAGAACCGATTTCTTCAAGCATGTCAGGAGCCTCTTTTGTCTTTATTTATATAGACCAGTATATAAGTCTACTAGCTTGTCTTCAAATGAACAGACCATATTTATAGTCTAATAAGCATTCAATATACAGCTTGTTTTTTACGAAACAAAAAAGACCATTCTATTCTTACTACCCTGACAAATTTAGAGTCACTTCTGGCTGTCCTGTAGCTCTTTCAGCTTACTTTCACACTCTCGTCTACGTCTGATCTCATTACGTAAACGAAAGGCAGCCCGAATCCTGGCTGCAAACTCAACCCGGTTCACATATTTACTGACAAAGTCGGTAGCCCCGGCATCAAAGGATTTTTTTAATGTTTCCACATCGGTATCACCTGTCACCATAATCACAGGGATATCAGACAGTCTGGGGTCTTGCTGCAGCTTTTTACAAACCTCAATGCCATTAATATCCGGCATCATAATGTCCAGTAAAATAAGATCAGGGGTCAGCGTTTCAAGCAGGCTGAGCGCTTCATTTCCCCCGGAAGCATTCTCAGTCTCATACCCCTGTGATTCAACGATTTTGGTAAGAATCTTTAAATTGGTTCGATCGTCATCAACAATCAACACTTTGCTAGTTTGCTCATCCACAGCCCAGTATCCTTATTATGTTTCTGTAGCGGTAAACTGAAATGTCTCCCGTAAAGGCCCCAACAGATAACCTAACAGCGTCCTCTTACCTGCCAGAATATTAACATCAACAGTCATTCCCGGAATCAGCAGATTATTTTCATCAAACCCTGGTGTTTCGGTTTCAATAACGGCCCTGTAATAGTTTTGATAAACGCCTTCCTGTTGATAAGTATCGGCACTCACCTCCTTTATAATGCCAGAAAGCGCCCCAAATACCGAGTAATCATAGGCTGATACACGCACATGCACTTGCTGTCCGGGCCAGACCTTGGCCCTGTCAAAGGGCGCAATTCTGGCCTCCACCATTAAAGGTACGCCATCGGGCACTATCTCGGCAAGAACCGTACCCGGTGCAACCACTTCCCCAAGGGTATTGACGTGGAGCTTATGCAGTACGCCTGTCACGGGTGACTTTACTTCCTTGCGAGACTCCCTTTTCCTGGAGGCAAGAATCTGCTCTTTGACCTGGGCGATCTCCGCCATGGTACTGTTGTAATCATCCTGAGCTTCCTCCATAAAGTCTGTTAACAGCTTTTCCTGCTTTAACTTCAGTTCGCCCAACTCCGACTCAATCACTACCTTCTGCTTAATAGACTGATTGATTCGGGTCTCTATTTTTAACAGGGCCATTTTTTTCTGTAATTGATTTTGAATAGAGCCAGCGCCGTCTTTAAGCAAACTGGACAGTATATCTAACTGCTTTTGAGCCACAGCACGTTCATTATTCAAGTCATGGATCACCTGACTACTTTCCTCAAGCCTGGCCGACTCCCGGTTAACCTGGGTTTTGACGATAGATTGCCGTTCCTGTAATGCCTTTTTTCTTTTCTGATAGAGTTCAAGCTCATTGAAATAATAACTATTGGTCTTGGCTATAGCCTCTACACTGTCCTCCAGATCAACCCCATTCATCTCGGCATAGAGCCTATGTCCTCTGGCAATCAGGCCATTCAACCGTTGTTTTTTGACACTGATATTTTCCGTCAGGGTTGGATTCTGTACGGTAAACAACAAAGAGCTTTTATCCACCCGCTGCCCTTCCATGACATGCATTCCTGCCAATATGCCACCTTCCAGGTGCTCAACTATTTTATTATTGGTAAATGTTGTCACCCGGCCTTCGCTCTTCACCACAATATCAATATTGGTGAATGAGGCCCATAAAACAAACAGACCTATAAATAATGTAATAGATAAGGTAATTGAGTATTTAACAATAATTTTTCTACTCATGTACGAAAACAAGTGCATATAAGCTACTCTGCCAGCTGAATTAACACTTCATTCTTATTTTCTTTACCCGAATCATCCACCCGGACTTTCAGGTTTTGTTTTGGCACGCCCAAATCGGTAAAGACTTTTCTAATGGCCATCACTCTATTGAACGAGACATAGTAGGACGTGGTTGTCGCCACATCACTACTATGAAGCAAGCCCACAATAATCACCTTACGACTCTTGATTTTCTCCAGATTTTCCTGAATCCACTGATTCAATTCATCATTGGCTTCAGGATTCATAAGGGCACTGAGATCCTGATATTTAACCCGGATCCTTTCTTCCCCGGTACTCAGGTTAACTGTCTTGATTTGAACTTCATCCGCTTTGGCCTCGGATACAATTTCCTTGGCAGAATCGGACTTCAGGCTTATGGCATTGCCCACATTGGCTTCATCAGACTTTCCAGCGGCCTTCACTTGCTGCTCCACCAGAGCCGCAGCAATATCTTGCCCCACTTGTACGCTTAACCCGGTGACAACCAGTACCAATACCACCACCAGAAATACGAATACCAGCAGGGTTGTTGATAGTGCATCAACAAACCCCGGCCAGGGATTACTTTCAGGTTCTTTTGCCATATTCAGCCTTAATTCTTTATATAAACAGCCTCCCTTCCTTTATCGCCACTGGCGGGGTTGATCTTGATTTTTTCTTACACGGAAGAGGCTTCAGATCCTTTTATTAGCGCCGATTCACTGAGAAGGCACTCAACCTTTATGAACAACTATTGCCACAGTACTAACAGTGACGTTCATTAGGCTCTAACTGATAACCGGGTTCGAAAATACAGGGTTTTAGCTATGAGGATAACAGCGATTCTGGCCACAGGATTATTAGTTATTGCTACCGATAACAACGCATTATCCCTTCAGGATGCAGTAGGCAAAGCCCTTGACTTCAACCCCAATGTCAAATCCCTGGGTGCTGCCGTTGATACCAATGACGCACGATTCAGACAGAGCATGGGCGCCTACCAGCCCGTTATAAAAATTAAAATGGATAAGGGGGCAAACAGGAAAACCAACGGCGGCAACGAACCTGCCAGTGCCGGAGACTGGTACAACAAGACCAAATCCACCCTGACCTTAAGCCAAATCCTCTATGACTTTGGCCGAATCAGCAGCCAGGTCCGGGCCCGGTCATTCAGCCTGCAAGCCAGTCAACATCAGCTGGATAGTGGCAAAGAGAAACTGGCTCAGCTGACCGCCAGTGCTTTCCTGGAAATATTAAAGCTTGAGCAGATTATCAAACACGTTGAAGACAATATCGAATTTTATAACCAGTTTTTGGAGATTCTGGAAAAACGGGAGCAGGCCGGTGCTTCTGCAAAATCCGATGTTCAGAGAATCCTCAGCCTGGTGCAAAATTCTGAGCTTGAGCTGATCGGCTATAAAACCGATCTCAGCTTTGCCAGGCAGACCTTTAAGGTCATTGTGGGTGAGGAACCCAAGGATCTGGAAGTTCCGGTGCTGGATGCCCTCACTATGGATATGTCCATAGACCAATTGCTGGAATTCGCCCTGGAAGAAAGCCACAGCATTCTTGCCAGGAAAGCCACGGCAGATGCCGCCCTGCAAAATCTTGAAAAGTCCCGCTCAGACCTCTATCCCAAGATCAAACTGGATCTTGAGGTGGCACGGGAGCGTTCAAAAGATACCTCAGAGACCTGGCAGACCACTGAAAGCGGCACTGTCACTTTCTCTTACGATATCTGGGACGGTTCCATTGCCCGACGGAAGGTGGATGAAAAGCAGGCTCAATTAATGCGGGCACAGTATCAGGTGGATGAAGCCAGGCTTGCCGTAGAGCAGCAGGTTCGTGAAGCCTATAATGCCATGGAAAAGCTCAAGGATGAGAAAAAAGTAATAGACGCGTCTTTGGAAAACAATGCCCAAATTGTGGAGCTTTATTACAAGGAGTTTGAGCTGGGAGAAAAAAGCCTTCTGGATATTACCACTGCCCAGGGAGCCTACCACACCAGCAGAATACAGAGCGCTTCCTTTTACTACGATTATTACAAAAGTATGTTTGACATCTACTTTTTTATGAATGATGTCATTGCCACTATCAACAGATTGGATGCCTAAAAAAATTTAAAAGAGGCAAAAGGATATGTCAGAGCTTCACATTGCCAACCCTGGAGTTATAAAAGGGTTTCTCAAGAAGATGGCGGTCATCGTTATAGCCGCATCCACAATGGTCTATGTTGCCCAGGATTTCTTTGTTACTGCATTTATGTCCAATGTGCCATTAAATGGCTCGATCCTCACCGTCTTCATTATTGGTACGGCCCTGACTTTTTTATATGTTTTTCATCTTAAAGATGATGTGACCGTCATATCCAATCTCGATGAATTGCTATTTGCTGATGAAAATGATGAATCCATAAAAATGCATATGATGAGTAATACCCTGGTATTGCTCCGGAATAACATCACCTCCCTGGGCATGATCAAACTGTCTGCCCCCGCCACACGCTCTCTCATCAACTCCCTGCAAGACAGTGTTGATGACAAAATTGCATTTATCCGTTACTTCACTGACCTGCTGGTTTTTATTGGCCTGCTGGGAACCTTCCTGGGTCTAACCATTACCATTGCCTCCATCGGTGGCATACTGGCAGACCTTGCCGAGGGTCTTGGCGGTGGTGGCGATATCATGGATACCCTGATCACCCTGATCAAGGGTCTTGAAGGCCCGCTTGGGGGTATGGGTACAGCATTCGGCTCGTCCCTGATGGGGCTGAGTTCATCCCTGGTTTTGGGCATTCTCGCCCTGAACCTGAATAAGGCCAGTAGCTACTTTACCGGTGCCATGGAAAACTGGCTGGCACAGCATACTGTAGAGAGTCAACCAGGTGCGCCACAGCCCGCTGCCAATCAGCCTGGCTCTTTAATGGAAATACCTGCCGATGGCCTGATGGCTCCCCCGGCCCCCCAGCCGGACCCTCGCCTGAATAAAGTGATAGAGCAACTAAGCCTAGTTGCCCAGGCCCTTGACTCAGCACCGGCAGCAAACAGCGGTATCAATGAAGAAAAATGGGATGCTTTCATGGCGATGTTTCAAGCCAGTAATAAGGCGCTGCTTGAAACCTTCCATAACGACCAAAGGGAGCTTATCAACCAGACTCACCAGGATCATAAAGAACTGATGGATCTGACCCATCATAACCACGAAGAACTGGTCCAGGTTTCCCATCATGACCATGAAGAACTCCTGGAAACATCCCACAAAGACCTGGAAGCCCTCAATCAAAAACAGGCGCGGATGATTACCGTGGTGGAAAAGCTATCAGAAACCCTGGAAAAATCTGTTCAGATTCAGGCACGCCAACTGGAATACACTGAAGTACTTAACCAAAATGCAGAAATGCAACTAAGGGAATCTGAAAAGCTGAGAGCGCTATTTTCAACCAGCACAAACAGCTCAGTGGAAGCACTGGGAGCGATTCATGAGAGCAAACAAAGGCTGATTCAAATCGTTTCATCGCTTCTGGATGAACAAAAGCATGTTACCCAGACACAGACCAAAACCACAGAACAGCTGGATCAATTAAAAGAAGAAATCAGGCAGCAACCCTCGCCCATATCAACAACGGATCTTGACCACCTGGCACAACAAATCCATGACTGTACTGAAAAGGTTGAAAAAGAACGCAGAAATAACGACATCCGCCAAAGCCGTATGGAAAAGATGATGCAAGCCATTGGCAAGGCCGTGAACCATATCCGGGGACGAGGGTAAGCCCACTCAATATGAAAATCGGCCTTTCTATTCTATCACTCCTGTCTATCAGCTCTGCTCTTGCTAATACAGAATCCAGCCCACCCGATTTCAACTTTCCACTAAAGTGTCATTACGGCAAAAACTGCTTTATACAAAATTACTTTGATACCCAGCCAGGGCCTCAGGCCAAAGACTATCGCTGCGGTAGCATGACCTATAGCGGTCACAAGGGAACCGATATCCGAATTAAAAATCTTGTAGAAATGAATAGTGGTGTCAATGTTATCGCAGCGGCTCCAGGGACTGTCCACGCTATTCGCAATAATATGAATGATACCTACCTCAGAAAGCAGGACAGGGCACGACTCAATCCCGTTGGACTTGGCAACGCAGTGATTATTAATCACGGCAGTGGTTGGCAAAGCATTTATGGGCATATGAAAAAGAGCAGTGTCAGGGTAAAAAAAGGCGACCAGGTCACCACCGGCATGGTGATCGGGGAAATTGGCTTATCAGGCTTAACCGAGTTTCCCCACTTGCACTTTGGAATAAAACATCATGGTGTCAATATTGACCCATTTACCGCCTCCGGGGCATCTGGCTCCTGTGGAAACACCATGAGTTCATTATGGTCTGAACAAGCACTGGAAACCCTTGTTTATCAGCCCGGCTACCTTCTTGATTACGGCTTTTCCGGTACAGCTCCAAAAAACTATAGGGAGGTTGAGACCGGTGCGTTTTACAACAATATAACCCCGGATGATAAAACCCTGTTTTTCTGGGTCAGACTGGCTGGACTCATGGCCAGTGACAGTATCGAACTCAAACTCTTTTCCAGTGACGATAACCTGATTAAAACCCACCGCTTTCCAAAAAATAAAAACTATAAGGCACAGCAAGTCATTTACCTTGGCGTGAAGAAAGACCCCTCCACACTTCCTGTGAAAAAAGCCCAGGTCAATGTCTGGCGTAACCGGATTCTCTATATCAATAAAACAGTAGACACACCAAAGGAATAAGCGGTAATCCCTGCCTGACCCAGATACCCCAAAAACAATGCACCATACAAATACTGCAAAATAAACATTGAAAAATAAAATAACTGTGACAGAATAAAAACGCCTCCTTATGAGGTTTTTTTATATAACACAGGTAGGGATAATGCCCCCGGTCTTACACATCACATTATCCGAACTTGTAACCATTCAGGCTGGTTACCCCTTTCGGGGGGCTATTCAAGAAGTGCCAAAGGGTACTGTGAAAGCTGTACAGCCGAAGGACATTTCTGACCTGGGTGAGTTGTTGACGGACGAGTTAGTCACAACAGAGCTGACAGGCAAGCGAGCGGCAGACTGGCTGCAACAGGGGGATATCCTCTTTATCAATAAAGGGTTGCGACACATGGCCTGTTGCGTACCAGAGGATATGGCTCAAACCACCCTGGCTCCCAGCCTGTTCCTGCTACGGGTAAAACCGGAATTGCAAGGCAGGCTAAACCCGCAATTCCTCACCTGGCAGATTAACCAGCCCCCTGTTCAGCGTTACTTCAATAACAGTGCTGAAGGCAGCCACCAGGTGAGTATTCGCAAGCCCATACTTGCCGCAGCCCCGGTAGCGCTGCCGGATATTAATACCCAGAACACCATTGCCAGGCTTTATACAGCGAGCATCCGTGAAAATGCCTTGCTACATCAATTGATCATCAACAGGCAACGACAGCTTAACGCCATTGCCAGCGATTTAGCTTCAGGAAGTTAACCCAATACCGCTATGACACACGCCCCCATTAATCAGCAAGAGATCAACACCACTGTCTGGAAGGCCTGCGATACCTTTCGTGGAACCGTTGATCCCTCCATCTACAAAGACTTTATTCTCACCATGCTGTTCCTGAAATACATCTCCGATGTGCATCAGGATAAGGTGGATGAACTCACCCAACAGTTTGGTGATAACCCCGCCATGATCGAAGCGATGATGGCCAGCCAGTCCTTTAAAATCCCTGCGGGTTGCACCTTCCAGGATCTGTACGAACACCGCCATGAAGCGGGTAACGGCAGCCGTATCGACCAGGCCCTGCATGCCATCGAAGAAGCTAACGGCACCAAGCTGAAGAATGTGTTCCAGGATATTAGTTTCAATACCGATAAGCTGGGCGATGAAAAACAGAAGAACGATATTCTGCGTCATCTGCTGGAAGACTTTGGCAAGGAAACCCTAAACCTGCGCCCCAGCCGTGTAGGTTCTCTCGATGTGATTGGTAACGCCTACGAATACCTGATCAAGCACTTTGCCGCAGGCAGTGGTAAGTCAGCGGGTGAATTCTATACGCCACCGGAAGTGTCTGACCTGCTCGCCATTCTGCTGGAACCCATGAAGGGCGACCAGATTTGTGACCCGGCCTGTGGTTCCGGTTCTTTGCTGATGAAGTGCGGCAAGCAGGTACAGAAGAACTATAAGGGTTCCAAACAGTATGCGCTCTTTGGTCAGGAAGCCATTGGCTCCACCTGGTCACTGGCAAAAATGAATATGTTCCTGCACGGCGAAGATAACCACCGCATTGAGTGGGGCGACACTATTCGTAATCCCAAGCTGCAAACACCGGATGGCGGCTTGATGCATTTCGATGTGGTAACCGCCAATCCGCCGTTCTCTCTGGACAAATGGGGGCATGAAGATGCTGAAAACGATCCTTTCAGCCGCTTCCGCCGGGGCATTCCCCCCAAGACCAAAGGGGATTACGCCTTTATCTCCCATATGATTGAAACCCTGAAGCCCGCTTCTCATGGAAAAACAGGGGGGCGTATGGGTGTGGTTGTGCCCCACGGCGTGCTGTTCCGGGCTTCATCCGAAGGCAAAATCCGCAAGAAGCTGATTGATGAGAATCTGCTGGATACGGTGATTGGCCTGCCGGAAAAACTGTTCTTCGGCACCGGTATTCCTGCGGCTATTTTGATCTTCCGCAAGCAGAAAACCGATAACAGGGTGCTGTTTATAGATGCCTCCCGTGAGTTCAAAAATGGTAAAAACCAGAACCAGCTTACCCCTGACAATATCCAGAAGATTGTGGATACCTTCCAGGATCGTCAGACCGTAGACAAATACGCCTACCTTGCCACCCTGGAAGAAATTCAGGAGAACGACTACAACCTGAATATTCCCCGCTATGTGGATACCTTTGAGGAGGAGGAAGAGATCGACCTGATGGCGGTTCGGGCTGAACGACTGGCACTGCAAAATGAACTGGCGGATCTGGAGCAGGAAATGGCGGGATATCTGGAGGAGTTGGGGTATGAGTAAATTAACTACAAAAAAGCAATATCAGCACCTGGTACAGATTATTTCAGATACCTTTACACAAGGGCAGCAAAAAACAATCTCTGCAATAAATTCAGGACTAGTTATAACTTACTGGAATATTGGACAGCATATTGTTGAGTTTGAGCAACAAGGCAGCGCTACGGCTGAGTACGGAAAAAAGCTTCTGACAACTCTGAGTAAAGACCTGAAGCTCAGACACGGCAAAGGTTTCAGTCTGTCAAACCTGAAGCGGTTTCGGCAGTTTTATCTTGCTGATCCAAATGGTGCGACACTGTCGCACCATTTGAGCTGGTCTCACCATGTCGAGCTATTAAAAATCAGCAACACAACAGAACGGGAACAATACAGTGAAAATGAGCTGGAATCGGCCTTGTGCAACCATCTGGAGCAGTTTTTGCTTGAGCTGGGCAAAGGGTTTACTTTTGTTGGTCGCCAGTACCGAATTACGCTGAACAACCGTCACTATAAAATCGATCTGGTTTTCTATCACCGCATTCTGCGCTGCTTTGTATTGGTTGATCTGAAAATCAACGAGGTCAGGCATCAAGATATCGGTCAAATGAATATGTATCTGGGCTACTTCGCCGCAGAGGAAAATATAGAAGACGATAATCCTCCGGTTGGCATAATTCTCAGCAGAGACAAGGACGAACTGATGGTGGAATACGCCACCTATGGCATGGACAGCCAGTTATTTGTGCAAAAGTACCAATTATACCTGCCCAACGAAGAGCAGTTAAGGCGTGAGATTGAAGCGACCCTGGCGGGACAGAAAGGAAACGATCAATGAGCACTCTGACAAAAGGTGCGACACTGTCGCACCTGTTTTATTTGCCCCTGTATTTTATGCAACGCACCGTTGCACAATTTCGAGTTGAAACCTCTCAATCGGCTGGTTTGGATAGGAAAATGGCGGGTTACCTGAAGGAGTTGGGTTATGGTGCCTGATGGATGGGAAAAGCATCCCGTTGGTAAGTTGTGTCGATCAATTGTTCCGGGAAGAAATAAACCGAAAGAATTTGGTGGAGCAATTCCTTGGGTCACAACGCCAGAAATTTCTGGACGTTATGTCCCCTCTATCAAACAACAGCATTACATTTCAGAAACGGCAGCCAAAGAGTGTGGAGCGAAAATTATTCCGAAGGGATCTGTAATTATTGCAGCAGTTGGAGAGCTTGGACTGACGGCTATTGCCTCACAAAATGTCATTTTGAACCAGCAACTCCACGCATTTGTATGTCCTGATAATGTTGATAATGAATATCTTGCATATTTTTTGAGTTCACAGAAGCCATATATGGATACCGTCGCTTCAAAAACGACAATACCTTATATGAATAAAAGTAACTGTGAGAGCATACCCGTTCTACTTCCCAAATTGATAGAACAACGCAAAATTGCCAAAATCCTTGGTACTTGGGATAAAGCCATTGCCACCACAGAAAAGCTGATTGAGGCCAGCAACCAGCAGAAAAAAGCCTTGATGCAACAGTTGTTGACTGGGAAGAAGCGCTTTGCTGGGTTTGAGGGGGAGTGGAAAACAGCACCCCTATCTTCCGTTTGTACAAGACTAACTGAGAAAAACAAAGGCCAAAGCACGAATGTAGTAACCATCTCAGCACAGCACGGCTTAATTAAACAAGAAGAGTTTTTTAAGAAGTCCGTGGCCTCAGCAACTTTAGATAATTACTTTATCCTTCGAAAGGGCCAATTTGCCTACAATAAAAGCTATTCCAGTGGCTACCCTATGGGGGCTATAAAACGATTAAATCGCTATAACGATGCTGTAGTTACAAGTCTGTATATCTGCTTTGAAATTATTGATGAAAGCAAAACTTCGGCTTGCTTCATGGAGCAGTACTTTGAGTCTGGCTTATTAAATCGCGGCTTGACTAAGATAGCTGCTGAAGGTGGTCGTGCTCATGGTCTCCTGAATGTTAAGCCAGCGGATTTTATGAGACTAAAAATCACGATTCCATGCTATGAAGAACAAAAGAAGATCGCTTCTATATTAACGGCTGCGGATAAGAAAACTGCGGAGTTGCAAACCAAACTCACCCACCTCAAACAAGAAAAAAAAGCCCTGATGCAACAGCTCCTGACCGGCAAACGCAGGGTCAAGCCAGACATAGGGGAAACCGTCTGATGCCTGATAACACTCCAATGGTTCCTCAGGGTGAGCAGGAATCCCGGACAACTATCCGGACATTCCGGATAGTTCATCAGGAAGGGGGGCGACAGGTTTCCCGTAAACCCCATCGTTCCCATACTCCTGAGGGTTTTGCAAAAGGTGTTTTTATTCACCACCGGCAAACATACCAACCCTATTTGGGCGAAAAGCGAACTGGAAGAAGATTCAGTGGTTCGGTTTTACCGAATAACTGCCACAGGCAGTTTGGTCTAGAGGAGACCTGAGATGACACTCAATACCCCCGCCAGCCCTCACAACAAGCTGCTTGACACTATCCGCGAGTTGCTAACCCGGGGGCGCCAGCAGGTAGTCACGGCGGTTAATTCCGCCATGGTACAGACCTATTGGGAAATCGGCCGCCTGATTGTGGAGGATGAGCAGCAAGGCGAAATCCGTGCTGCCTATGGTAAGGAGGTCTTGAAAACCCTTTCGGAAAATCTCGTCCGGGAGTTTGGTAAGGGCTTTTCTGTTCGTAACCTGAGGAATATGCGGGCTTTTTTTCTGGCATTTCCAAATCGGCAGACACTGTCTGCCGAATTGAGCTGGTCTCATTACAGCAAGCTGATTACCGTGGAAAGTGCCTCTGCCCGACAGTGGTATATGAAAGAAGCCGCTGAACAGAACTGGAGCGTCCGTGCCCTTGAGCGCCAGATGGGGACGCTTTACTATGAACGGCTCCTTATGACACAGCGGGGCAAGCAGGCGTTAGAACCGGTGCTTAATGAAGCAAATGATAAAACCACCGCTCTGGCCTCAAAACCGGAAGACTACCTGCGAGACCCCTATATTCTAGACTTTCTCAACCTACCCGCTGGTTCTGTCCAGGAAAGCGAGCTTGAACAGGCGCTCATCAATAACCTGCAAAAATTCCTGCTGGAACTGGGCAAGGGCTTTGCCTTTGTGGAGAGGCAGCAACGCATCAGCACCGACGACGGCGACTACTTTATCGACCTGGTGTTTTACAATTTCCACCTCAAGTGTTTTCTGCTCATCGATCTGAAAATGCACCGGCTCACCCATCAGGATGTGGGTCAAATGGATATGTATGTACGCATGTACGAAGAGAAAAAACGCCGCACCGATGACAACCCCACCATTGGCCTGATTCTCTGCTCCGAAGGCAATCACACCGTCGCCAAATATTCGGTACTGAACCACAGCCAGCAACTGTTTGCCTCCAAATACCAGCTGGAGCTGCCCAGTGAAGAGGAGTTGCGCATACAACTGGAGCAACAGCGACAGTTGCTCAGTGAAAAAATGGGGGATAACAATCAGTGAATTTGCCTTTTAAACAAAAGAGAAAAGCCCTTATACAGCCATTGCTCACCGGCAGGTGCAGGGTTAAGGTTAAACCAACACCCAATGAACAGGGAGAAAGCTGATGGAGGTTAAAAAGCTGACGTTGCGCAATATCGGGCGTTTTTCCGAGCGGGAAATCCTGCTGGCACCGTTAGGTAATTTAGATAGCAATGTGACTGTTTTTGTGGGTAATAACGGGTCAGGTAAAACCTCGATTTTGCGTTCACTGGCAACTTCCCTGAGCTGGTTGGTATCCCGCATTCAAAGTGACAAGAGTGCGGGCAGCCCGATACCTGAACTGGTTATAAAAAACGGTAAAAATTCAGCGGCTATGGCGGTGGATGTCTACCAGTTTACAGGAAATCCCCATGATCCTGATGCTGAAGGCTACTCTGATGATGCTAATTATTTCTCATGGTGCGTAGCGAAAACCCGTAAGGGTCGAAAAGGTGAGTTTAAAAGCGAGTACTCAGGTGCTAAATCGCTGGCAGACCATTATCGCTCTGTGCTTTCAAAGGATGAGGCTAGCAGCCTGCCACTGATAGCGTTTTACTCCGTTGAACGGGTTGTGCTGGATATCCCCCTGAAGATCAGAGACAAGCACACGTTTTTACAACTGGATGGTTATGATAAATCCCTAAGTCAGGGCGTCGATTTCAGGCGTTTTTTTGAATGGTTCAGGGAGCGCGAGGACAGTGAAAATGAATCCGGTTTATCGGATGATATTCTGGAAAAACTTCGGCCGGTGCTGGAAAACGATGACAATACCTGGAAACGTCTCACTGAGTTAAAAGCTTCGTCCAAAGACCGGCAACTGACAGCCGTCCGTTCAGCAATCTACAAATTCATGCCTGAATGCTCAAACCTGCGTGTCAGACGTAAGCCAAGATTGCATATGTCCATAGACAAGGCGGGTGAGGCTTTAAACGTTGCCCAGTTATCCCAGGGCGAGAAATCACTAATGGCCTTGATTGGTGATATTGCCAGACGGCTGGCCGTGATGAATCCGGGGCTGGAAAATCCTTTGGAAGGCGATGGCATCGTCTTAATTGATGAAGTGGATATGCACCTTCACCCCAAATGGCAGCGTAGTTTAATCAACCAACTGACAGCCACATTCCCTAACTGTCAGTTTGTACTGACCTCACACTCGCCGCTGGTGATTAGTGATAGTAAAAACATCCTGTCCTACCTGATTGATGGGGACGAACTGAAACAACTTCCTTCCTTGTTTGGTGAAGATGCCAATACGGTTTTACTGGATATTATGGACACAGATATCAGAAATGAAGGCATTAACATCCGGCTAAATGACCTGCTTGACGCCATTCATGATGATAATTTCAAACGTGCCAATCAACTGCTTGCTGAGCTGGAAGATGATCTTCCGGAGAGAAATCTGGAGCTGACCAAAGCCCGAATGATGCTGCGTAAAAAGGAGTTGCGTAGTGCGAAGAATCATTGAAAAGAGAAAACAGCTGGTTCAGTCCATTCTTTTTACCAACGGTATTGACCCGTCTGAAGGGTTGGATGATGACGATCTGATCAATATGGTCATCGATGATATTTCAACACCCAGTGGTGGAAAATTGGAAGGCTTCTCTCCTGTTGTGGTCAATGTGTTAAGGCAGTGGGTAAAATAATGTCTGATATAATTTTACCCAGCTTTAAAGAAGAGCAAAGCGCAAAAATCCCTGCTCTCACTCTGTTGACCAACCTGGGCTACCAGTTTATCCCCCCCAGCCAATGCTCCGTTGAACGTGGCACTCTCTCAACCGTTATCCTGCCCAACGTATTACGTGAGCTACTGGCTAAAAAGACCTTTACCTTTATGGGTAAAGAGCACTCGCTATCATCGGCTGCTATCGACAAGATTGTTCAGGAGCTTGCCAGCCCCGCCATGAACGAAGGGTTAAGAGCCGCCAATGAAAAGCTCTATAATGCCCTGACCTACGGTATCGGTGTCACTGAATTTGTGGCAGGTAAAAAAGCCAGCCCCACTATTCAGGTGATTGACTGGGAAAACCCTGACAATAACGTTTATCACTTTACTGAAGAGCTGGAAGTAGAGAACAGCCAGGGAACCGGGAAGCGGATTCCCGATATTGTCTGCTTTGTGAATGGTCTCCCCTGGGTGGTGATTGAGGCAAAACGGCCTGATTCCTCTACTGGAGGCAAGCCAACCATCTCTGAGGGTATTTCACAGAATATCCGTAACCAGAAGGTTGATGAGATTCCTCATCTGTTTGCCTATAGCCAACTCTTGCTATCCGTTAATGGTCATGAAGGGCTTTATGGTACTTGTGGTACACCGGAGAAGTTCTGGGCAAAGTGGAAGGAAGAGGAAATTGCTGAAGATGACTTTGCTCGCCTGAAAAACAAACGGCTTTCCGAGTCTCAGCTTGATGCCATTTTTAATCATCGCCCAGACAAGGTACGGGCAGAATATCTTTCCCTGGTTGCCGGTGGTGATCGGGTGGTCACTGACCAGGACCGGTTGCTTGCTGCAATACTGCGCCATGACCGTTTATTGGAAATGACTCGCCTTTTCACTTTATTCGATAAAAAGGCGGGCAAAATTGTTGCCCGTTATCAGCAGGTGTTTGGTATCAAGGCGCTGGTTGAGCGTATTACCTCTTTCGATACCTCAGGTACTCGTAATGGTGGGGTTATCTGGCATACCACAGGTTCCGGCAAGTCCTTTACCATGGTATTCCTGTCTAAAGCGCTGATCTGGCTAAAAGAGCTGGCGAAATGCCGGGTTGTGGTGGTGACTGACCGGGTGGACCTGGAAGACCAGCTTGCCCGTACCTTTGCTTCTGGTGGTGCATTGTCCGGCAAGGATAGGAAAGACGCTATGGCCACCACCGGCAAACGCCTGGCCGAACAGATTGGAAGGGGCAATGAGCGCATTATCTTTTCTATCATCAATAAGTTCGGCACAGCGGTTAACTTGCCAGAATGCTATAACGACAGCCCGGATATCATAGTATTGGTGGATGAAGGTCACCGCAGCCAGAACGGCGAAAATAATATTCGTATGCAGCAGGCGCTCCCTAAGGCTGCGTTTATTGCCTTCACCGGAACGCCGTTATTACAGGATGATAAAACCGAGAATAAATTTGGCTCTATTATCCACTCCTACACCATGCAACAGGCTGTTGAAGATAAAACCGTTACACCGCTGTTGTATGAAGAGCGTATCCCGGAACTGAGCACCAATGATAAAGCCATCGATGCCTGGTTTGACCGGATGACTGAAAAGCTTACGGAAAAACAGCGGAGCGATTTAAAGAAAAAGTTTGCCCAAAAAGGACAGATCTATCAAACCGAAGGTCGCCTGGAACTCATTGCCCACGATATTTCTGATCACTTCCAGAACTTTAAGCAGCAAGGGCTTAAGGGGCAGCTGGCCTGTGATTCAAAGGCTTCTGCCATCCAGTACAAAAAGCTTCTGGATGACATTGGCAAGGTGACTTCCGTGGTTGCCATGTCGCCACCGGACACCCGTGAGGGGCATGACAGTATTGATACAGAGAGTACTGATCGGGTGCAAAACTGGTGGAAAGCCAACGTTGTTGATGCTGGATATGGGCAGGATGAAAAGGCTTATACCAAACAGATCATCGAAGAATATGGCAAAGAGGACGGGCCAGACCTGATGATCGTCGTAGACAAGCTGCTGACCGGATTTGATGAACCCAAAAATACAGTGCTTTACATTGATAAACCCCTTAAACAGCACAATCTTATTCAGGCCATTGCCAGGGTAAACCGCCTGCACAGCAAGAAGCAGTTTGGCTATTTGATCGACTATCGGGGTATTTTGAAAGAACTGGATGCCACCATCGAGAAGTATCAGGATTTGGCAGAGCGTACCCAGGGCGGCTTTGATATCGAAGACCTGAAAGGGCTTTATAGCCCTATGGATACGGAATATAAAAAGCTGCCCGGTTTATATGCTGACCTCTGGGCTATTTTTGATAGCGTTAAGAATAAGCAGGATGGGCAGGCGCTACGACAGGTGCTTGCCCCCAAAATAGATACGGTTGATGGCCAGCTTACCGACACCAACCTGAAAAAACGTGATGACTTTTATTCCGCGTTAACGGCTTTTGCCAATTGCCTGAAAGTTGCCCTGCAATCCGCCACTTATTTTGATGACAAGAGCTTTGATGCTGCTTTCACTGGAACAACAGTGAGTACCCGTCAGCATTACAAGGACACCCTGAAAATGATGACCCAGCTTCGCCAGCAGGTGCGGGAGGATGCTGAAGAAACCATAGATTATGATGAGTACACCGATGATATTCGGGCATTGCTGGATAAGCATATTGGCGGTGTAGAGGTTAGGGAGTCGGAAGGCGTGTATCTTGTGGGCAATATGGGGAAGGATGCCAGGCCTGAACAAATGACCGATAATGAAGCCCGTAATAAGAAAGATCAGATTACCGGCAGAATCACCCGGATGATTGAGCAGGATCTGGCGGATGACCCTTACGCTCAGGAATACTTCTCCAGGCTGCTGAAAAAAGCCATTGAGCAGACCAAAGAGATGTTTGATGCCCCCGTTAAGCAATTCATGCTGTTTGCTGATTTTGAGCGGCAGGTAAAGGAACGCAAGGTTGAAGGTATACCCACCGATCGCTTTGAGGGGCTGGATGCCAATATCAAGCGACACGTGCAGGCCTATTATGGTTTGTTCCTGAAGCATCTGGGAGAGCAGCTGCCTCCTGAAGGCCAAGATACACCTACCGAAGAACACTGTTTTGACTATGCTGTGAAAATTGATGAGGTGGTGCGGAGGTCAGTGGCTGAGTTCTCCATCAACCCGCAGGAAATCGAGAACCAGATCACGGTTGGACTGCTGCCCCTGTTATTTTCTGACTTGGGAATTGAGAAGGCGCAGGCGTTGATTACCGATGTTGTTCAAATAACCCGCCTGGGTCTTTCTACCAGCTCAAGGCTTTCTACCGGCTCAGGGCTGTCCGGGTTAAATCCGTAATGACTTCAGTGAGTTCAAACGAACAAACAAAAGAAGAATACAGCTTCATCTATGGTGATGAAGCTGTCCCTTATCAGGTGGTTCGTAAGCCCATTACAACAGACAACTCTCCAGACGGTTCTTCCAGCAAGCCCAGGAAAATCACCATCCGGGTTCACCCGGATGGTGAGGTTGTGATTACCGCTCCGGATAATGCAGAGAATACAGATATTCATGAGGCCGTGATGAAACGGGCTAAATGGATTTGGGATGCCATTGTCGAATTTCGTAGTCATCAAAAGTACGTGCAAACCAAACAGTATGTTAGCGGTGAGATGCAGTTTTACCTTGGCAGGCGTTATGTCCTGAAGGTCATAGAAGACGGGGAAAAATCAGCCTCTGTAAAGATGGACAGAGGTAAACTTCTTGTTTCCCTGCCCCGGTTTGATAACAAAAAGCAGTCTCTGGCAAAGGGGCTTGTTAATGACTGGTACAAGTACAGGGCCCAATACATTTTTCAGGAACGATTAAACCACCTGTTACCTCAGGCCACCTGGGTCAAGGGGGTTCCAGGTTTTAGCATTCTTGCCATGCAAAAACAGTGGGGCAGCTGCTCAGCCAAAGGCACATTGATGCTCAACCCCCATCTGGTTAAAGCACCCAGGGAATGCATTGACTACGTCATCCTCCATGAGCTTTGCCATATTGCCGAACATAACCACAGTGAGCGATTCTGGCGACTGCTGACTCAGGTAATGCCTCAGTGGAAGGAGGTCAAAAGCCGACTGGACGGGATGGCGGAACTTTATTTGAATGAGTGAGCTGGGGAAAACTGTCGTATTTCTAGCACATTATTTCAATGAAATCCTCTCGTTCCCAGGCTATAGAGGGTGTCGCGAAACCCAATTCTGTAAATAAAAAGTTGTTTTTTTACTCTTTTTTTTCACCACAGAGGTTTATGCTTTAAGAGTATGAAAACTCTGTGTCCTCTGCGCCTTTATTATGCCCTTTAGGGTGCTGTGGTGAATCAAAACACCTTTTTCGACACCCTCGAGACGCTGGAAACGAGAAAAATTATGTTTCCAGACCGGATCAAGGCGTAATTAAAAAGTGGCGTTTACACAGAATTATTTACAGGCTCTATTTGTATCTAAAAATTCAGCAGGAGGCTTAAAAATGATCAGCCAATCTGAGAAAGCCCCATTTTTTACTTGTTTAATATTGCTTCAATCCTATTAACTATGTTTTCAGATAATAAGGACGTCATGCTAAAAAATCGCTCGACGTTATCTCTGATACAAAGTTTTGGGTGAAAAACACAACTACCAAAACCAGCAACTTCATAAATCATCTGCATCAGCACATTGTGAAAAGAAGTTTTACAATACGCAGCCATATATTCAATACTCTCTACATGTAAATAAGAAGGCCTGAGAGACACCATTGTTAGATAATTTTGAACACATATATCAATATCACGAAATTCAAATCCCAAACTACCCGTACCTACATTACACAACTCACAAGCTGTCACTTCTGTTTTTCTAATAAGTTCTTCTACTCCAGCCTCTAATTTACTACTACCCGTCGATACATAAAAAACACCTCTAACAGACTCTGCTTCAAAAGATCTAAAGTTATCAGATAAACAGCTGCAAGGTGTAATCACAAAATTACCTAGCACTTCATTTTCAACATGTTTTTTATAATATTCTAACAACTTATTTTTACTTATTCCTTGTATATTAACACTACTGCTAGCTCTTACTCGTTTTTTAGCCACTTTTTTTTCCTCAAACAGGAAATAAATTATATCGTCCACACACCCTATCTTCTCATTAATACTACGCATTAGTTTATTTTTAGCCTCCACACCTCTCTCTCCTTGTTGACATATTTCATACAGCATTCTTTTAAAGGTTATTATATCTGGATTGATTGCTGTTTCCAGGGTCCATGACATAGCAACCTTTTCATCCGGTGAGTTCAATTTCTCCTTTAGATCAGAGGTACATAGCTTATCAGTTACAACACCTGCTTTTGCTACTAATTTTTCAATTAGCTCACCCTGCCGCATTTGCCCCACATTCTTTCCAAGTACACGTTGAAGAATCTGCCTAAAATCATCGTCTGAAAAAATACCACCATCTAAAACCGCCCCTTTTACTCCACATAATTCAAGATCAGCTATTTCAGCCACATCATCACAAAATCTAAAAATCAAAATCTGATCTTTAGAAGATGGCTTCGACATAAAAAAAATTTGCGATACAACTGAATATAACCACGACGAGTATTGGTTAGAATAATATCCTTCAAAAGGGTCAATAGCAGTTGCACAAACCACCCGTTTTAATTTATCAGGATATTCCTCAAAAAACGCAACAACAGTTTCAATCCAATTTATTTCAGAATCACTGCCCCATTTTTCGGCGAACTGCCAAAAGGAAAGATTACTTTTATCTTGATACTCTAAAAGGTCATGAAGACTAACAATATCTGATTCCTTTAAACACACTTCAGCCATATATCCTTTCTCCATTAACTTCCCACAATACGACTTACTTACAACGTAAGTTCTCAATAACTGCTGGATAGCTGCAAAATTCTGATATACATCTATCCTTCCCTCATGCAACCCCCAATCAATCAAGAGCAAGTGTACTCACCTGCGAGATTACTGAATCTTGTTGCTCAGCAGCAAGGGCAGATTACTCAGCAGCAAGAGCAGATAGCGAAGCTTCAAGCGCTTGTTGAGGCACTGCAAGCGCAGATTCGTCGTCTTAAAAAACTGCCGCCAAAGCCTGATATCAGACCCAATACAAAACCAAAAGATGATGGTAAAAAGGGTGATAATGGTCCCGGTGATGACAACGAACCGCCTGATAATTCAGGGAAACGTAAGGTTGAGAAGCCTGGCGAACGAACACGAAAAAATCGCCAACAGCCTGATAAGCCAGCAACAGAAAAAATCATCACCGTAGAAGTATCTGATGTCCCGTCTGGTTCGACACCAAACGGATTTAGCTCTTTTTCTGTACAAGAGCTGACTATTCAGGCGTTCACGGTCGAGTATCATTTGGAGCAATGGCAGACGCCCGACGGACAAACCATCACAGCAAAACCTCCCGAAAGCCTGCATGGACATCACTATGGACCACAACTCCAGTCCTATTTGTTGTACCAGCATCACGGTTGCTCGGTGACTCAGCCGCAGCTGTTGGACTGGTTGTGGGATATAGGAATCTCAATGTCCGCGGGAGAACTTCATCGGCTACTCACTGAAGGTCATACTGACTTTCATGAAGAAAAAGACGCTTTGCTGGCAACAGGGTTCAAATGCTCCCGCTACATCCAGACCGATGACACCGGAGCTAGGCATAAAGGACAAAATGGCTACTGTACCATTATCAACAATGAGCTATTTGCCTGGTTTGAGAGCACAGGCAGTAAGAGTAGGGAAAACTTCCTGAGCCTCTTGCATCGCCCCTGGAAGACTTATTCCGTCACGCAGGACGCCTTGGACTATCTGGAAAAATTTGATTACCCGGAGAAGTGGCTAAGCATCATCAGGCAATACATGGGCGTTACGTTTTTAAACCGGGAAGCCTGGGAAGCAGCCCTTAACGACCATGGGCTAACGGGAAAGACCCGGCGCAAGCAAGCAGCAGAAGCGCTTATTTACAGCAGCTTAATGGCTCATGGTATGGGACACCTGACCACATTCAGTGATGGTGCTCAGCAGTTCAACGTATTCAACCATGCTCAATGCTGGGTTCATGCGGAGCGGGGATTGGCTAAAGTCCACCCGGTCAATGAGCAGCAAGCCAGTGCACAGTACTGGTGTCGTACATGGTTCTGGGCTATCTACAACGATTTAAAAGTCTTCAAGGCCAGCCCCGATAAAAGTAAAGCTCAAAACATACGTCGCGATTTCAAGGCCCTGACTAATACCCAGGTAGACTTTCCTGATTTACAGGACGCACTGTCAGGGCTGGTCGTTATAGAGAAGGAATTGCTACAGGTACTCGATGCTCCAAGCCTTCCGCTCCATAACAACCTGAGCGAAAGCCAAATACGGGAATACGTGAAACGACGAAAAATCAGCGGCGGCACAAAAAGCAAAGCGGGAAGAAAGTGCCGGGATACGTTTGCCAGCCTGAAAAAAACTTGCCGGTTGTACGGTTTATCGTTTTGGCATTATCTGAAAGATCGAATCATGGGCAGTGGCAGTTTTCCCTGGTTGCCCGACCTGATAGAACAAGCATCCAGCGACTTTTCGTGTGGGTTAACCAGCAGTTATTGAGAACTTACCTTACAACTTCCTTATTATTGTCTTGCAGGTTATCATGGTGGTGCCTATAAAAGGTAAAACTATCCCCTGCCAATTCACTACCAGAAGGAAGGTATTTTATGGATAAATGATCATAATCACCATGTTGATTATAAGAAAGAATTTGACTTAAACGATCATAACCATTGCCATCCGCGTAACTTATATTTTTAAACACGAACAAAAGTGAGATAATAAAAAATATTTTTTTAACCATAATCACTAAAAACAACCTGTATATTGCACCAAAAAACTAATTAACTAATTAACTAATTAACTAATCATTTAGACAATATAGACAAAAAAATAGAAAACGCGATGTGTGACTTTTCAGAATAATTAATGAAGACATGACCATCATCTAGAGTGATAGTACTAAAAAATCACCAGACGGTGACAGCCATGCCTATTGAAGGATCCATCATCACTATCTTCTGCCTGATCAACGATTTGTATTCTGAGTTGATTTCTCGTCCTATCCGTCAAGGACGGCTTCTCTCCAAAACTTACTGATGGCAAAGTCATCACTATGGAAATTGTTACTGAATGGCTCGACCATCACGAAGATCTATCTATCTGGAAATATTTTCACCGGTATTGGCTGCACTTTTTTCCTACCATTCCAGATCGTTCGCAATTTGTCCACCAAGCTGCCAACTTGTAGCGAGTTAAGCAAATGCTCCAAGAAGCACTGATTCAGAAATTATACCAATCGCATTTTCTAACTACCGTAATGAGCATGGCAAGCTGAACGCCAGAACAAGGTGGAATGACGAGTAATAGCGAGCTATTGCGAGGAGTTTCAACGCAGAACTGGTATTCAGATTGCCAGCACAATAGCATAGTTAGAATGTGCGATTGGTATTAAGAACAGGTCATTCAGACCTATACATATCAGTATGAACAACTAATCTCTACAGCCCTTGTATATCAACCCAGTTAGAGCATGAGAACAGAAATTTAGGGCTTTCGCGACAACCTCAGGACGCTGGGAACGAGACTGAAGAAGGAAACTTGCTGATTATTTTATGCGGGCTGTGCAGAAGGCTGCTGAGAAAGAGATTGAAGTACTTTATCCCGTTCACCATCAGCGATGATCTGGCCGTCAGCTAAAATAATAATTCTATCAACCAGTCGTAAAAGGCTATGTCTGTGGGTTACCAGAATCAGCGTCTGGTCATCTCTTAAAATATCGGGCAGGCGTTTGCAAAACAGCGATTCATTGAAATTATCATAGGCACTGGTGGGTTCATCCAGTATCACGATCTTGCCATCACGTAATAATGCCCTGGCCAGGCCAAGAGCCTGACGTTGCCCACCTGATAGATTATTTCCCCGCTCCTGAACCTTATGACTGTAACCGTGGGAGCACTGTGCAACAAACTGATCAAGACCGGCGGTGTAACAGGCCCTATCCATTTGCCCGGAAGATGCTGACTCCATGCCAAGCAGCAGGTTGCTCCTTAATGTACCGGAAAAAACAGAGGGCTTTTGCGGAGCCATGGCACAATGACTACGGTAGTCGTCCAGATTTAAATAGGCCAGATTCCGACCATCAACCAATACATTGCCAACCGAGGGTGTCAGTAATCCCTGAATCAACCGGACCAAAGTGGATTTTCCCGAGCCTGAAGCCCCAAGAATAGCGACTTTTTCCCCTGGCTTGATTCGCAGGTTGATATTTTTAAGGACTTCCGGCTCATCAGGATGAAAACGGAAAGAAACCTTATCACACTCTATTTCTCCACGAACCACAGGAACATCCAGTTTCCCTACCGAGTCGTTTTCCCCTTCCTGATTCAATAATTCGTTAATCTGCTTCAGGGATTTTGCTGCAAAAGCCATGCGGTTTACGGCCATGGCAAGATGCATCAGCGGGGCAATGGCCCGGTTACCCAGAATCACACAGGCAAACAGGCCACCCGCAGTAATATCACCACTATGGATCAGAAAAACCCCAAGAACCAGACTACCAATGACCACCAGCTGGGTGGCACTGACCACCAGGGTATTTAACAAAACATTGGATTGCTTGCTATCCAGGGCAGCTCTGGATGAACCTGCCACCAGCCCTCGCCACCGTGCCAGCATTTTCTTTTTCACACCCAGTAGTTTCAGGGAATCCAGCTCTGAACTGGTTTCAAACAGGAACGCGGTTTTTGCTTTATTTGCCCGGCTCGTACGGCTGACATTGCGCTGGTTATACCGATAACTGAGCCAGGTAACCGGAATAAGTACCAGGGCAACCGTTAAGGGTATCAGCACCATTTTTCCGCCAATAAGCCAGATCACCAGGGTAAATAATGCAAAGAATGGAATATCCAGCAGTGATAGCAACACTGTCCCCGACAGCACCTCTTTTACCCGGGCAAAGTCTTCAATAATATGTGCTATTTTTCCGGCGGAGTCTGGCAAGGCCGATTGCTTTAGTTCCATTAACCGGGAAAAGATAAGTTGCTCACTGTGTTTTTCAATAACCCTGCAGGAGTCATCAACAAAATAGCTTCTAAGCCAGCGTAAAATAAAATCAAAGACCACGATCCCAAGCATACCCAGGCTGATAATCATCAAGGTATCTGTGGCATAGGTAGGAATTAACTTATCAAACACCATATTGGTAAATAGCGGCAATGACAGTGTCAGCAAGTTCACCATAACGGTGGCCAGTACCACCTGGATATAATGGGGCCAAAGCGCCTTAATTTGCTTACCCAACCAGGAAGGGGCTATAGCCGATGAGGTGCGCTGTCGGCTTTTATGGATAAAACAGAATATGACACCGGAAAAAAGGGGCTTTACTTTGTCAATATTCAGCCAGAACCCCTGACCTGATGCACCGTATAACACATGCAAGCGCCCCGACTTAATGGCCGTAACCGTCAAAAAGTATTTTTTCCTGAGCTGAATAATACAGGGAAGGTCGTCCTCGGTAATATCTGTAAGACGACGCTGACTTCTCAATGAAATAAGGCCGCAGCGGGAAGCCGCCTGGCTTAACTGCCGGACATCAAGGCTTGAGTCGGCAGTCAGGGGGTCTAAATGTTCATTAACAACATCGGTTCCCAGATGGTGACAAATGGAAAGAAAGCATTCCTTCAGGGTGAACTTGCGCATAGTGCCGACTGTATTCCGTTACAGAAGATTTCTGCGAGTGAATCCAGACTACAGGAAATTCACTGTTATCGTATTGGTGCCATCCGAGTAAACATGCTGGTTCGGATCAGTGGTATCCAGGGTGGTATAATCAGTCACGGTTACAGAATCGGTTCCGCCATTATCCACATCAATGGTTAAACTGTTGGCCCCGGAAATATCATCCGTATCATTGATGGATATATTAATGGTATCGGCATTGCCTCCGGTAAAATCAATCTTTTCCATATTATCAATCAGGTCTTTATAGGAAGAGAGGTTATAGGTCACCCCGTCCCCCAGCTGGAGGGTATCCCCTGTGGCGGTGTTGGTTCCACCATCAATCACCGTGGCACTGTCCTGCAGGGCGGCCAGGTTAACACTGAGCACATCATCCCCGGCGCCTCCTAACAGCTGATCCTTGGCAAAACCGGTGAGGGTATCATTGCCACCCTCACCATTAAGGATATCCACCACCGTATCAATGCCACCATGCAGGGTATCGCCATCATCACCGCCATTTAGGGTATCAGCACCAGCCCCGCCATTTAGGGTGTCAGTTCCCCTGCCACTGCTCAGCACGTTATTGCCACTGTCACCGGTCAGGGTATCGTTGCCATGGTCTGTGGTGACGTTTTCGAAGCCCTTCACCCTGTCAGTGCCCGTTACCATGCCGCCCCCATAACTCTTATTGACGGTAATATAACCCTCACCATCCACTGTCGAGGAAAGGTCTACCACTATATCATCGGGCGTATCTCCCGGATCCGTCACATTACCCACCATATCCAGGGTATCGCCCGCTGCGGTATTGTTCCCCCCATCCAGGGTGTCATTACCAAAGCCACCATGGATCACATCATCACCGGCATTGCCTTCGAGGATGTCGTTATCCTGGTTGCCATTCAGGGTGTCATTATCGTTACCACCAGACAGGGTATCTGCCCCCATTCCCCCAAAAATGGTATCGTCACCACCCCGACCGTCAATGATATTATTGGCAGTCGTTCCGTTAAAACCGTGACTACCCTGCAGAAGGTCGGCATGGTCACTGCCCCGGATATTTTCAATAAGGGACAGGGTATCCATTGCACCACCACCATCAGTTCCAAACCCGGCACTCAGGTTAACAGTGACCCCACTTGAGTCCTGGCTGTAATCAACGGTATCACCACGGGTTTCATGGTTTGAGCCACCATCCAGAATATCAGCACCGGCACCGCCGCTGAGGGTATCATCCCCTTCTCCACCCTGCAGGTGATTGACACCGCTATTCCCTGTCAGGGTATCCTGGCCACCGGCACCGTCAGTGCCCACAACATGATCAATATCCCTGAGGATATCGGTGCCTCCGCTTTTCGTGGCAGAGCCGTCATTGGCAGTTTCGGCCAGGGTGACAGTGACGCCGCCGGTTATGGTGCTGTAGTTAACGGTGTCAGTATCAGCAGCGTCACCGCCATCCAGGGTATCATCGCCGGCAGTGGCAAAAAGAATATCATCACCCTCAGCTCCATTAATCCAGTTATCGCCACTATCGCCGGTTAATGTGTCCCCAAAATCACTGCCGTGGATATTCTCGATATTGATCAGGGTATCCGTACCCTCGCCGGAACCACTGCCAGACCCGGCATCAAGATCAACGGTAACCCCACCGCTTCCTGCGGTACTGTAATCCACCATATCGCCATTATCGTCGTCGCCGCCGTCCAGGGTATCATTGCCTCCACCGCCCCTCAGGGTATCATCACCCGAGTTACCCTCAAGACGGTTAACACCGCTATCGCCAATAATAGTGTCAGAGGAGAAACTGCCCATAACATGCTCAATGCCATAGAGCTGGTCATTACCATCCCCGACTGCACTGTTGGCGGCAAGGTTCTCACCGGTGGTGGTGGTAACCACAGATCCGGATAAATTCACTTTTACGGCAGCGCCATTGTAGAACCAGGCAGTATCATCATTTCCGCCGGTATCACCGGCATCACCGCCATAAAGAATATCGTCACTGGAACCACCTTCCAGGGTATCTGCTCC
The DNA here is from genome assembly GCF_025643335.1 of Endozoicomonas sp. Mp262. Taxonomy (NCBI): domain Bacteria; kingdom Pseudomonadati; phylum Pseudomonadota; class Gammaproteobacteria; order Oceanospirillales; family Endozoicomonadaceae; genus Endozoicomonas; species Endozoicomonas sp. Mp262. Next base: position 216,191 of record NZ_CP092489.1, read on the forward strand.
CGCATTGCCAAAGAGGGTATCATTGCCAAAAGCACCGGATAAATAATCACTGCCGCCGTTACCCGTCAGGATGTTCCTGGCGCCATTACCGGTAATCACATCAGCCAGGCCACCGCCGGTCACATGTTCAATACCGTTAATGTTGCCGCTGCTGTCAGAGGTGTTGTAGCCATCCTGGCTGGCTTCCCGGGTGCTGAGATTCACGTTAATGGCATGGGTGGCAGTGCTTATATCCAGCAGGTCATCAGCGCCACTGCCGCCATTAATGACATCATTGCCCTTGCCACCATTAAGGGTATCCGTATCGTCACCGCCATTCAGGGAGTCATCGCCGTCACCGCCACTGATCACATCATTACCATCATTACCTTCCAGGGTGTTGGCGCTGCCATCACCGGTTAAGGTATCGTTGCCATCACCGGTCCGGGCACTCTCAATACCAGACAAGGTATCAGTATCACCATTGCCATCAGTGGCGGTCTGTTGGGCAAGGGAAAGATTAACAACCACATTGCCAGCATCGTCACTATAATCGACGGTATCGTTATCCCCGGCATGTTCTCCGCCATCCAGGGAGTCATTGCCCGTACCACCGATCAATATATCATTGCCTGCCCCACCCTCCAGGATATCCGCACCGGCAGCACCCGACAGCACATCATCATTGCCATTTCCCACCAGATGATTAACATTGCTATCACCGGTAAGGCTGTCAGCGGCGCTACCACCCGATATATTCTCAATATTGGTGAGAGTGTCGTTAGTACCTGTACCGTCTTCGGCATTAGTGCCAACAAGGTCACTGAGATCAGCATTCACACTGCCAGCCGAACTGGAATAATCAGCCCAGTCACTGCTTCCCGAGCCACCATCCAGGGAGTCATTGCCAGCCCCCCCTTCCAGGGTATCCTCGCCCGCATCACCATTGAGGGTATCGTTATCATTGCCACCTATCAGGGTGTCAGAGTCATTACCGCCATTAAGCACATCAATGCCATCCCCCCCTTCCAGGGTGTCATTGCCCGCATCACCATTCAGCGTATCGGCTTCTCCCTGACCTCGAAGAATATCGTTGCCTGAACCACCGGAAAGGGTGTCGCCATCATCGCCCCCTTCCAGGGTGTCATTGTTATTACCGCCCTCAAGGACATCCACACCGGCATGACCAAACAACTGGTCATCACCGTCATCACCTTTCAGCAGGTCATTATTTTCATTACCCTCCAGAATGTCGCCATCAGCCCCACCTTCCAGGGTGTCATTACCAATACCGCCCACCAGGGAGTCACTACCGGCATCACCATAAAGGCTGTCATTGCCATCATTGCCCAAAAGGGTGTCGTTATTGTCGTTGCCGTGGAAGATATCCACACCGGTATTACCGGTCAGGACATTCACACTGGCATTACCGGTAACTGTCCCCCCATTGACGCCCAGGGTTACATTTTCAATACCACTGATACTGCTGTCGCTGGAACCATAGCCGTCGTTACTGGCACTTCCCGCGGAGAGATTGATATCAACAGCCTGGGTGATACCGGCATCCGTCAGTAGCAGGGTATCGATACCGCCACCGCCATCAAGGGTGTCATCGCCAGCTCCCCCATCGAGAATATCATTATTGTTTTCACCCCAAAGGGTATCGTTCTCGGTACCACCAAGGAGGGTATCGTTGTTATTGCCCCCTTTAATAAAGTCATCCCCCTGGCCACCGGTTAGCAGATCATCATTACCATTACCCTCAAGGGTATCCGCATCACTGCCCCCATCCATGGTATCGTTGCCAGAACCACCCACCAGGCTGTCCTGTCCTCCATTACCATTGATAATATCTATGCCATTCCAGCCTTCCAGGCGATTGTTATCGCTATTACCGATCAATGTATCGTTATTGGCCGTTCCGATAATATTTTCTATACCCACCAGGGTATCCTGTCCTCCCTGGCCGTCGTTGCTGACCTGGTTAACTGACAGGGTCATATCAACGGTTATGGCACTACTGCCATCATAATCTACGGTGTCACCACCGGCATCATTAGCCCCACCATCCAGTACGTCATTACCACTGCCACCCACCAGGCGATCATCCCCGGCATCACCATAGAGTGTGTCGTTGCCGGCCTCTCCCCTGATGGTATCTATATCTTCACCGCCATAAAGGGTGTCACCGCCTTCACCACCATCAATGGAGTCACTCCCCCCGTCGCCGTAAATGGTATCAATGCCCAAACCGCCATCTATGAAATCCACGGCACCGTTGCCCCGGATCAGGTCAGCACCATTGCCACCATCAATAACATTGGTGGCATCATTACCATTCAGTGTGTCGCCATGACTACTGCCTGTAATGTCTTCAATGCCCAAAAGGGTGTCGGTATCCACACCATCAGTGGCTGAACCATTGCCTAAAGCCCCTAATGTCACCGTGATACCACTGCCATGGCTTGAATAGTCCACACGGTCACCGGTACCGGAGCTGCTGCCACCAATCAGGGTATCTGAACCACCACCGCCGTATAAAATATCAGCCCCATTGTTTCCATCCAGGGTGTTAACCTCTGCCGTACCGGTAATCCTGTCATTGCCTGCCCCTCCAAATACAGATTCAAAGTTGGCAATAGTGTCCGTTCCCCGCCCCACATCAACCACAGTGGATGCATTTAAATCAATGGTTAAGTGACTACCGGCATTGGTGACATCAGAGTAATCAAGAACATCGTTATCACCGGCATGTTCACCCCCATCAAGGGTGTCACTGCCATCTCCCCCCTGGAGGACATCGTCGTCTTCATTACCACTGAGGGTATCATCACCACCCCGTCCTTCCAGGGTATCGTTACCGATGCCTCCTCCGTATACATTATTCTGGTCATCACCAATAATATGATCGTCACCTTCCCCCAGAATAAAGTTCTCAATACTGATCAGGGTATCGGTATTACCCACCCCAAGCACCACATTGAACGATTCGCCACCGCCGGAGCGATCAATGGTCAACTGCCCGGTAAATGTACTGAAGTCAACGGAGTCATTACCATCCCCGCCATTCAGGATGTCGTTGCCATCCCCTCCCTCAAAGAAGTCATCACCTCCCCCACCCAGCAGGGTATCATCACCACCATTACCGATAAGGGTATCCGCTTTATTACCAGCGCCACCGTCAAGCTGGTTATTGTTATTATCCCCGGCAATGGTATCGCCCTCACTGGAACCAATAACATTTTCAATGCCAAAGAGCCTGTCCGTAGCACCGTCACCATCATTATTGGCCCGGGTATTTAACAGATCCACATTCACAGCTCCGGCGGCACTGCTATAGTCCACCGTATCCACAGTACCTGCATGGTTCCCGCCCACCAGCGTATCAACACCACCAGCGCCGTATAACGTATCATCGCCATCACCGCCACTGAGACTATTACCCGCGGCATCACCACGAATAGAGTCTGCCTGGCTGGTACCAATCACTCGTTCAATATCAATAACATCATCACGGTTTCCAAAACCGTCATTGGTGGCTTCTTCATTGGCAAGGTCAATAGTCAGCGAGCCTGTGGCGCCACTATAGTCCGCCACATCACTGTTACTGGTATCTGTGGTGACATTGCCGCCCCTTAATACATCGGCACCATCGCCTCCCTTCAGGGTATCCGCGCCATCGCCACCCATCAGGATATTCACCAGATCATTACCTATCAGAGTATCGCCAGAGCCACTACCGGTGAGGTTTTCTATCTCGATTAAGGTGTCTACGTCGGAGGTCGCCTGATCGGTGACAGAGCCACTGCCACCACCGCCATCCGTCAGTGTCGCCACAACACGGCTGCTGTGGCCGGTATAGTCAGCGGTATCAGTGCCGTTATCACCCTCCAGGGTATCGGCACCGGCACCACCCAGCAAGGTGTCATCGTTTTCACCCCCCAGCAAGGTGTCAGCTGCGCCGCCGCCACTTAAGATATCATTGCCATTATTTCCGGTAAGCACATTAACCTGGTTATCACCAATGAGGGTATCGTTGTTGGAACCCCCGGTAATATTCTCGATATCCGTGAGGGAATCCTGCCCCCCCTGACCATCATTATTCACCGCCTGATTAACAAGATTAATAATCACACTTGAAGACTGGGCACTATAGTCGGCAGTGTCAGTATGTGCGCCCCCCTGTAAATTATCCGCCCCGGCCCCGCCAATCAGGGTATCGTTCTGGTCACCTCCTCTCAGTATATCCGCGTGATTGCCGCCATTGAGGGTGTCAGCACCATCCCCCCCTTCCAGAGTATCGGCCCCATCAAGGCCCCTGAGATTATCAGTATCATCGCCCCCCAGGAGGGTATTGGCAGAATCATTTCCCGTAAGGGTGTCTTTATGGTTACCACCCACCAGATTTTCTATGGATATTAATCTGTCAGTGCCGCCTAAAGTATCGTTAACGGTTACTGTTCCAGCAGAAAGGTCAATAGACAGGTCATTGGTGGCATTACTGTAATTTGCGGTATCACTGCCGCCATTGCCATTAAGGGTATCACTGCCGCTGCCACCAGCGAGCGTGTCATTGCCACTACCGCCATCCAGGGTATTATTTTGATTATCGCCAGTTAACGTGTCGTTGTTGGAACCCCCCGTAACATTCTCTATATCAACCAACCGGTCCCGTCCGCCATGACCATCGTTATTATTGGTATCATTCGCAAGATTAATAACCACACTGTTAGACTGGTAGCTATAGCTGGCAGTATCCCCACCACTGCCTTCAGCATCGCCATCCAGGGTATCATCACCGGCCATACCCACCAGGGTATCGTCACCGCTGCCGCCATCAAGGCTATTGACTTCATCATTACCGGTAATACTATCGTCTTGGCCAGTACCTATAATGTTTTCTATATCTTTAAGGGTATCCGAGCCAGGCAGACTGTTAAGGTTGGAAAAACCGGTGTCAAAACCACTGTCATTATCCAGATCCACGGTGAGTCCGCTGCCCGTCACGCCACTGTAGTCCACCGTATCTGACTCGCTGCCACCATCAATGGAGTCATTCCCCTCGCCTTCTATGAAGTAATCATTGCCCGCATTACCATACAGGGAGTCATTGCCAGCGCCGCCAGTAATGGTATCGGCCGCCTCATTACCCTCAATTTTGTTAGCACCGCTATCACCAGTTAGAGTGTCACTCTGCTGTCCGCCCCTCAGGTTTTCAATGCCGCTAAAGGTATCGGTGCTGACACCGTTCTCCTTTGCTGTATTGGAAGCCAGGCTGGCTTCAATGGTAACCGTAGCACCACTGTAGTCTGCCGTATCCCCTGTTCCTCCTGCCCCATCGAGATAATCAGCGCCATCGCCACCGCGCAGGGTATCGTCGGCCTCGCCACCATAAAGAGAGTCCGCCCCACCAGCCCCGTCCAGAATATCCTCTCCATGATTACCATAGAGCAGGTTATCTTCACCATCCGCTGTTATCTGGTCATTGCCCGCCCCTCCACGAATAACCTCAATACCGCTTAAGGTATCAACGCCACCCAGGCCATCCTGGTTAAGGGCCTGATTACCGAGGTTAATAACAATGCTTTGTGCGCTGGAATTGGAAGAGTAATCCGCCGTATCAAGATCGGTGGCATCACCACCATCAAGGCTGTCATTACCGGCACCACCGATCAGGGTATCATCTCCTGTACCACCCACCAGGGTATTAACCGCCGCACTGCCGGTGAGGGTATCGCCTTCGCCGGAACCCACCACATTTTCTATATTTCGCAGGATGTCCGTATCACCACCGGAAACGGCTGAACCATCAGCCCCCTGAACCAGCGTAACAGTGACTGACTGGCCGGCACCCAGATTGCTGTAATCAACCGTATCAACGGACACCTGATCACCACCATCAATAGTGTCATTACCGGCACCTTCAATAAACCAGTCGGAGAGCAGCCCCCCATTAAGTGTGTCGTTACCCGCACCACCGGTCAGGGTATCTGTACCACTATTGCCGTTTAGTAGGTTGGCGGCATTGGTACCCGTGAGCTGATCATTACCGGAACCGGAATCCACCGCCTCAAAACCGCTGATTGAATCGATATCGGATGCCCCGGCATTAACCTGACTGCTGTTCAGGTCAATCACTAAATTGGCGGTGTAATCATGGTAATCAAGGGTGTCAAAACCGGCGCCACCAGAAAGGTCATCATTACCGGCACCCCCACTGATGGTGTCGTCATTGGCATCACCGGCAATGGTATCGGCATCTGCACCACCGTATAAGGTATCGTTATGGCTGCCGCCATACAGGGTGTCGGCTCCCCCTTCCCCGCGAATCAGGTCATCATCATCAAGGCCTTCAATCACATTGACATTATTGTCACCCGTCAGGGTATCATCGTGGCTACTGCCCCTGATATCTTCAATACCTATCAAAGTGTCATTGCCTGCACCACCGGAGGCTGACTGCATCGATAGATTAACAATTACTTTATCCGGGGCATCATCGTACTCAACCCGGTCAGCCCCGGCACCGTCTCCCCCCACCAGGGAGTCATCACCCAGCCCGCCATTCAGGGCATCACTGCCATCACGCCCCTCAAGGGTATTTGCCCCGGAATTGCCTTTCAGGGTATCCCCCTGATTGCTGCCAATAATATTTTCTATGCCTTCAAAGGTATCCCGGCCACTATCGCCATCGCTGGTTGCCTCCCCTTCACCACTGGCACCGCCCACCAGGCTGGCATTAACACTTCCCGAGACACTGCTGTAGTCCACCGTATCATTACCACTATTACCCCTTAGTGTGTCATTACCGGCATTACCGGTCAGGGTATCGTCATTATCCCCGCCTTCCAGAATATCGGCCCCGGCCCCACCCTGAAGGCTATCATTGCCCGCTTCCCCTTTAAGCAGATCATTGGCATCACCACCATCCAGGCTATCACTGCCGGAACCCCCTTCCAGTGTATCCGCACTGCCGCCGCCAGACAGGGTGTCATCGCCGCCTAAGCCCTGGAGAAGGTTGGTTGAACCATCGCCGGTCAGCGTGTCAGCATAGCCACTACTGCCCGTAATATTTTCTATGGATTCCAGCTCATCCGTTGCGCCATCACCATCATTGGATGCCTGATTACTGCCAAGGGTCAGGTTAACGGTCACACTCCCACCGGCACTGGTATAGTCAGCCGTGTCAGTGCCATTGCCACCTTTTAAGGTGTCAGTGCCTGCCCCGCCAATCAGTACATCATTCTGGTTTTCACCTTCCAGAGTATCATTGCCACCCAAGCCAATCAGACGATCATTGCCGTCTCTTCCCTGAATAACATTAACTTCATTACTACCCGTCAGCGTGTCACCACCAGAATGGTCACTGCCTATCAGGTTTTCAATATCAATCAGGTCATCGGAGCCACCATCACCGTCTATGGCAGCGCTCTGGGAAGACAGGTCGGCAGTGACAGAGCCTGCCGCATTTTCATAATTAGCGGTATCAACATCAGAACCGGCACTACCAACAAGGCGGTCGTTTCCACCCCGACCCTCGAGAATATCGTTACCGGTATTACCGGTCAGTGTATTATTTTCATTATCGCCAGACAGGGTGTCATCACCGCTTCCGCCCACAAGATTTTCAATCTCAGTGAGAGTATCCCGATTACCCTGGCCATCATTATTAAGATTCTGGTTCAATAGGTTGATGGTGACCGCCGTTGTTTCGGCACTATAGTCAGCGGTGTCACCATGGGTTTCAGCGGTGCTGCCCCCATCCAGGGTATCCACACCGGCTCCCCCCGTGAGCGTGTCATCACCCTCTTCGCCAAACAGGCGGTCAATGCCACCATTACCTTGCAGGGTATCACCCTGTAGCCCGCCATAAATGGCATTGTTATTATTGTCACCGGTCAGTGTGTCAATGAAATCACTGCCCCGAAGGTTCTCGATACTGATTAACCGGTCAGTGGCATCACCACTCACCACAGCCTGTGGTGTAGCACTAGAAAGGTCGGCATGGACAGCTCCGGAAGCATCACGGTAGTCAGCGGTATCACCGGTTCCATTTTCAGCACCACCATCCAGGGTGTCAGCACCTGTTCCTCCACGCAGCACATCGTCGCCATTACCGCCCAATAGTGAATCATTACCACCCTGGCCGATAATCAGGTCATTGTCGTTTTCACCCTCCAGAATATTACCGGCCAAATCACCAGTGAGGGTATCAGCCAACTGACTGCCCTTAAGGTTTTCAATATCATTGAGGATATCCGTATCAACGGTGCCATCCGTTACCGAACCGGTTTCCAGACTGGCAACAATAGACCGGCCATGATTACTGTAATCAACGGTATCCCCTGAACTTTCAGCGCCTTCCCCCCCCTCAAAGGTATCACTGCCTAGGCCACCCACCAGATTATCGTCACCATCATTACCGAAAATCCGGTCATTGCCACCATTGCCAAAGAGGGTATCTGCCCCGCCATTACCAATGAGGGTATTGATATTGTCATCACCGGTTATGATGTCGGCCTGATGACTTCCCGCAATATTTTCAATACTGATCAGGGCATCGGTTTCTGACCCTCCGATCGTGGCAGAGTCTGAAGTGCCCGATATATCGGCCACAACACTGCCACTGGCCAGGCTATAGTCTGCGGTATCCTCATTACCTCCACCATTCAGGGTGTCATTGCCGGTGCCGCCATCCAGGGTATCGTTACCACTCTCCCCTTCGAGGGTATCATTACCCCCATCACCAAACAGGGTATCGCCATTATTACCCCCTTGCAGGGTATCCCCTTCTCCGCCACCATGAAGGGTATCCTGACCATCCTTGCCCTGCAGGATATTTATTGCACCATCACCAACAATGCTGTCATTACCACTTCCCCCAATAACATTCTCGATGCCGGTTAACGTGTCAGTTCCGCCGGAGCCACCGGTACTCTGGGACGTGATGAGGTCAGTAATAATGCCATTGGTTTCACTGCCATAATCAACGGTATCAATCCCTTGACCACCATCTAACTGGTCAGAGCCGGAACCACCCAATAGAGTATCCGCATCATCCCCCCCTTCAAGAATGTCATCATTGGCTCCACCGGAGAGAATATCGTTACCATCGTCGCCTCTTAAGGTGTCAGCTCCCTGATCACCATTAATGACATCTTGGTGATTTCCCCCCTCGAGGGTATCGCCACCGGCTCCACCGGAGAGGGTATCCGTTCCCTCACCGCCCAGCAGGACATTGGTCTGGCCATCACCGGAGAGGGTATCCCCGAAATTACTGCCGGTGATATGTTCGATATTGATCAAAATATCAGTGGCATCACCCGTCACGGAAACGGTATCGGTTGATCCGGACAGATCGGCCACAATTAATCCGGAAGCCAGGCTATAGTCCGCGGTATCGCCGTAGCTACCATTAGTCCCGCCATCCAGGGTATCAGCTCCGCCAAGACCGGCCAGGGTATCATCCTGCTGCCCACCCTCAAGGGTATTAACCCCTGATGTACCGGTTATGGTGTCCCTGAAATTACTGCCTTTAACATTCTCAACACGGGTTATATTATCTATTGATCCACTGCCGTCTGTAGCATGATTTGAAACGGCAGACAGATCCACAATAACGCCGATGCCATCACTATTGGCATCACCATCGGTGGAGTAATCAACGGTATCAACCCCGGAGCCATCGCCACCATCAATACTGTCTGCACCGATGCCGCCTACCAGATTATCGGAACCATCCCCCCCTTCCAGGCTATCACTGCCACTACCACCCACCAGAACATCGTCGCCCATCAACCCTTTGATAATATTGTTATTACTGTCGCCGGTAAGGGAGTCATGACCATTGGCATTATTACTGCCTGTGAGATTCTCAATACCAATCAGGTCATCCTGGCCGGAGTCTCCGTCATTGATGGCTTTATTGATGGAAAGGTCAGCTGTTACCGCATTCGCTGCCAGGGTGTAATCAGCCGTGTCGCCAATGCCCGTGGTGGCCTGGTCATCTGCTCCACCTTCCAGCCGGTCATCCCCTGCCCGGCCACTGAGGGTATCATCGCTGGCATTCCCTATCAGGGTATTATCATTGCCATCACCGGTGATGGAGTCTGCGTGGGCACTGCCTTCAATATGGTCAATATCAAAAAACTGATCCTGACCACCATCACCATCATCAGTGGCCTGGCCTGCGGTCAGGTTGGCAACAATGCCACCAGCGGCAGCGCCATAATCAACGGTATTGGTATCAGCACCATCCGAACCACCCCTGAAAATATCATCGCCCTGCCCACCAGAGAAGGTATCACTGCCTCCCATACCAAACAGCTCGTTGTCGTATTGACTGCCAATCAGACTATCATTACCGTCACTGCCGATAACATTTTCAATGCCAATAAGTTTGTCATTACCCCCAAACCCATCCTGAGCCTCACCGGTCACCAGGTTGACAATGACGTTCAGGTCACTGGAACTGTAATCAACCGTATCGGTATCCTGGTCAACGCCATTGTCGCCAATCAGAGTATCATCTCCCCGGCCACCAATAAGGGTATCATTGCCTGCACTGCCATCCAGGGTATTGACATTATTATCACCGGTTAACTGATCGTTATTGCTGCCCCCGGTAATATTTTCAATACTGATCAGCCGGTCACTGCTACCTGTTCCATCCTGGGTCGCTTCCGGTGTTGCCGCTGACAAGTCAGCAATAACAACGCCGCTTTCATCGCTGTAGTCGGCGGTATCAGAACCTCCGGTGGTACCTCCATCCAGAGTATCACTGCCCGTCCCTCCCTTGAGAACATCGGCACCCTCCTGCCCCTGCAAGGTATCATTCTGGCCACCGCCAATCAGGCTATCAGCCCCATCGCCTCCCTGAAGCAGGTTGACGCCGTCATTACCGGTAACGGTGTCTCCATACTGGCTACCGATAACATTCTCAATACTTCTCAACGTATCTGTCTGCCCCCAGCCATCGGTAGCCGTAGCCGGTGTGGCGCCATTTTCAACAGAGAGGTCAACAACAACACCATTGCTATCCTGGCTGTAATCAGCGGTATCAACGCCACTACTGCCACCGTCCAGGGTATCTGCACCATCACCCCCACGTAAGGTGTCATTTCCGGATTCTCCCAGAAGATTATCAGCGCCCCCTTCACCGGATAGAAAGTCAGCCTCCTGCCCCCCCCGCAACTCATTGGCATTACCATCCCCTGTAAGAGAGTCAGCCTGGTTACTGCCAATCACATTTTCAATACTGATCAAGGAGTCCTGGGCACCACTGCCGTCGGTTGATATTCCCCCCAGGTTAATATTGACTGCGCCACTGTCCTGGCTGTAGTCCGCCGTATCTTCTTCTGTTCCACCATCAAGGACATCCGCCCCCAACCCACCACGGAGGGTATCATCCCCCCCATTTCCCATCAGGTCATTGGCAACATTACTGCCATAAAGGGTGTCGTCTGCACCGCCACCAAAAACATTCTCGATGCTATCCAGATTCTCGGTGATGGAACCCTCAATAGCCTTGCCATCATGGCCATTATCGCCATTGGCCAGGTCAACGGTGACTGACGTTGTTGTAAGGTAGCGATAGTCTGCCGTGTCCTCACCAGAGCCACCATTCAGATAGTCCTGGCCAGCCCCACCTGACAGCACATCACTGCCTTCATTACCATTTAGCGTATCGCTCCCGGCCCGGCCATCCAGGTTATCATTATCCTGCCCACCGCTGATGGTCTGATTAGTGCTATCGCCCCTGATGGTGTCCTGTCCGGAACCACCAATAAAAACCTCAATTCCCGAGACCGTATCCTGACCACCCTCACCATCGTTATTAACAGACTGATCTTCAAGGTCAACGGTGATGTTACCGGATACACCGTCATAGGTCAGGGTATCGTTATTGGCATCATCGCCACCAATAATGGTGTCGTTACCAGCCCCGCCCTTAAAGGTATCAGCGCCGAATCCACCATTAAGGGTATTACCCTCTGCATCACCGGTGAGACTGTCACCAAAGTTACTGCCGATGACATGCTCTATCCCCTCAAGGGTATCGATGTCTGATGTGGAATCCGTTGCTTCCCCAGAGCCTGAGCCGGTATTAAGAGTTACAGTTATTGAACGACCATGGTTGCTATAATCAACCGTATCCCCAAGGGGTTCATTTCCCTCGCCGCCACGCAGTAAATCACTGCCGTCACCACCGCGAAGGGTATCGTCCTGATCCCCACCCTCGAGGGTATCGTCACCGCCGCCCCCTGATAAGGTGTCATTGCCACCCTCACCTCTCAGGATATTAACGACACCGTCACCACTGATTTCATCGCCAAATCCACCGCCAATAATATTCTCGATACTTTCCAGGGTGTCTGTAGCATCACTAACCACAACGGCCTGGGGGTTAGCCGCATTCAGGTCAACCGTGAGTTTTCCTACAGCCCCGCTATAGTCAGCGGTATCGAAGTCAGGACTGCCGGTATCTGTTCCCCCTCTGATAACATCGGCTCCCAGCCCACCCTGAAGGGTATCACTGCCCTCACCACCATCCAGGGTATCGGCTCCCTCACCACCGATCAGGGTATCAGAACCTGCCTGCCCCTCAAGGGTGTCATTGCCTCCGTTGCCAGTCAGTGTATCTGCAAGGGCACCGCCTCTTAAGAGGTTATTATCGTTGTTACCGGTCAGGGTATTTTGCTGGCTTCCCCCCCAGATATTTTCAATACTGATCAGGTCATCTGAAGCCTCTCCCGCTATGTTTCCTTTGGGATTTGCAATAGACAGGTCAACATTAATTGCCTTATTGACAGCGGAATAATCCACCGTATCTCCCATTGTTTCTGATGCTGTACCACCATCCAGGGTATCCGCTCCCTCACCACCCACAAGCACATCATCGCCGCCATTACCACTCAGGGTATTGGCGGAACCATCACCAATAAGGGTATCGCCCTGGGCGCTGCCAGAAATATTTTCAATAGAAGACAGAGTATCGGTAAGAACACCATTTTCAGTGGCTCGATTGACTGTCAAATCAACCGTTACTGAAGTGCTGTTATCAGAGTAATCGGCGGTATCCTGACCTATGCCCCCGGCAAGGCTATCTGTGCCAGCCCCCCCATTGAGGATATCATTACCGCCATCACCGGTCAGGGTATCGTTATTGTCATTACCCTTGAGAATATCATTATCATTGCCGCCGGATAGCGTGTTAACCTCCGCATCCCCCGTCAAGGTGTCAGCGTGGATAGTGCCAATAATATTCTCAATATCAATCAGGGTATCAGTGAAGACGGCTCCCTCTTTCACCTGGTTGGAACCGGCGGAAAGATCAACCTCAACACCCGCACTATTGCCGCTGTAACTGACGGTATCACCCGCAACCGAGTTAGTCCCTCCGTCCAATGTGTCAGCACCGGTGGTGGCTCCTGAACCACCGGATAAAACATCATCACCGGCATTACCGGTTAGGACATTATCGCTACTGTTGCCAGTCAGGCTGTCATTTCCGGCACCGGCTGTGACATTCTCAATATTGATCAGAGTGTCAGTATCACCAAATTGATCGGTGGCGGTGCTGCCTCCCAAATCAATCGTCAGATGTTCAGTGGCAGTTGCCGCACTGTAATCTGCGGTATCGCCATTGCTGCCATGGGTTCCGCCATCCAGGGTATCATCCCCTTCGCCACCCGCCAGGACATCATCCTCACCCATGCCCTGAAGCTCGTTATCAAACTGATCACCGGTAATGCTGTCAGTGTCGTTAGTACCAATGACATGTTCGATTTGCTGAAGCACATCACTGCCACCCGCGCTATCGGTAGCCGTTCCACTGGCAAGGTTTACCGTGATGCCGCTGGCGCCATCAATAAAGTCAACGGTATCACTATCCCCTCCACCTACCAGGGTATCGTTACCACTACCGCCCGTAAGCAAATCATTACCATCACCGCCGCTTAAGGTATTGCCAACAGTCAGGTCATTTCGTCCAATAAGGGTATCGTCACCGTCGCCGCCAACCAGGTTCTCAATATCGGTAAAGCTATCTATGCCCCCGGCACCATCATTGCCCGTTCCGGTCTGGAGGTTCGCAGTCACATCGGCCAGGGTGCCCTCATAGCTGGCCGTATCAAGGCCATTTCCACCCTCAAAGCTATCGTTGCCAGTGCCGCCTATCAGGGTGTCCGCACCATCGCCTCCCTGAAGGATATCATCTCCCCCGCCACCACTAAGGGTATCCGCACCATCAGAACCCCCACTTAAAATATTACCCTGACCATCACCGGTAATATCATCGCCAAACTGGCTTCCTGTTACATTTTCAATATTTTGCAGGGTATCAATATCACCGGTGCCGTCAGTGGCATCGCCATTGACCAGATTAACGGTGATGGCATTGGCATGGTCACTGTAGTCAACAGTATCCCCTGAGGCTTCAGCGCCTTCACCGCCATCCAGGGTATCACTGCCACTCCCCCCGCGAAGGGTATCGTCATGATTCCCCCCCTCAAGGGTGTCATTCCCTCCGACCCCTGAAAGGGTATCGCTACCGGATTCACCTTTCAGGACATTCACAAGACTGTTGCCGCTTAGTTCATCAGCGTGGCCACTGCCGGTAATATTCTCAATACTTTCCAGCGTATCAGTGGCATCCCCGGCAACCACTGCCTGAGGATTAGCGGCAGAAAGGTCAACGGTGACGGCTCCGAAAGCGCCAGTGTAATCGGCGGTGTCGGCATCAGGACTGCCCGTGTCAATTCCACCTCTGAGGATATCTGCACCAAGCCCCCCTTGCAGAATATCGCTTCCTTCTCCGCCATCCAGGATATCATCGCCACCATCACCGGAAAGCGTATCAACACCCGCCATGCCCTCAAGGGTATCAGCAGCCAATCCACCTGAAATAGTGTCAACACCTGCACCACCCCGCAGGATATTTTCGAGACTGTTACCCGTCAGCGTGTTGCCATGATCCCCCCCCCGGATGTTTTCTATGCTGACCAGCACATCCGGGGATTCCCCTGATATCTGGGCGCTGGTTGTAACGCCAGCAGAGAGGTCAATCTCTAACGAACCACTAATGCCGGTATAATCTACGGTATCACCAATACTCTCGCCGGTAGTTCCCCCATCCAGGCGATCGGCCTGACCATCGCCCCCCGCCAGGAGATCATCGCCTCCCCCGCCAATAAGGGTATTGGTTCCTGTGCCGCCAGATAGCGTATCCCCATGATCACTGCCAATGACATTTTCGATGCTACTCAGGGTATCCGTGGCAATATTATTTTCAAAAACCTGGTTGCTGCCCAGTGACAGGTCTACAGTAACCCCGGCGCTGTTGTTACTGTAATCCGCTGAATCACTACCGTCTCCACCCTCCAGGCTATCGGCCCCGGCCCCCCCTTCCAGGGTATCATTGTCTTCGCCTCCTCGAAGAATATCTGCCCCGCCATTTCCCCTCAGGACATCGTCGTTTTCTCCACCGGAAAGCTCATTAATCTGGTTATTACCTGTCAGAGTATCCTGCTGGTCAGTGCCAATTACATTTTCGATATCAACCAGCGTATCAGTATAAGTTGCGCCTTCCCTGACCTGGTTAGTACTGGCAGAAAGATCCACTTCAACAGCCACTGTGGTTTGGCTATAGTCTGCCGTATCTCCGGCAGCACCGTGGGTTCCGCCATACAGGGTATCAGCACCCGTGTTGGCTCCTGAACCACCGGATAAAACATCATCACCGGCATTACCGGTTAGGACATTATCGCTACTGTTGCCAGTCAGGCTGTCATTTCCGGCACCGGCTGTGACATTCTCAATATTGATCAGAGTGTCAGTATCACCAAATTGATCGGTGGCGGTGCTGCCTCCCAAATCAATCGTCAGATGTTCAGTGGCAGTTGCCGCACTGTAATCTGCGGTATCGCCATTGCTGCCATGGGTTCCGCCATCCAGGGTATCATCCCCTTCTCCACCCACCAGGACATCATCCTCTTCCATGCCCTGAAGCTTGTTAGCAAACTGATCACCGGTAATACTATCAGTGTCGTCAGTACCGATAACATGTTCGATTTGCTGAAGCACATCACTGCCACCCGCGCTATCGGTAGCCGTTCCACTGGCAAGGTTTACCGTGATGCCGTCGGCGCCATCAATAAAGTCAACGGTATCACTATCCCCTCCACCTACCAGGGTATCGTTACCACTACCGCCCGTAAGCAAATCATTGCCATCGCCGCCGCTTAAGGTATTGCCAACAGTCAGGTCATTTCGTCCAATAAGGGTATCGTCACCGTCGCCGCCAACCAGGTTCTCAATATTAGTAAAAGTATCTGTGCCACCAGTACCATCAGAACCAATACCCGTCTGGAGGTTCGCAGTCACATCGGCCAGGGTGCCCTCATAGCTGGCGGTATCAAGGCCATTCCCCCCCTCAAAGCTATCGTTGCCGGTGCCGCCTATCAGGGTGTCCGCACCATCGCCACCCTGAAGGATGTCATCCCCACCTTCTCCCCTAAGGATGTCTGCACCATCAGAACCACCACTTAAAATATTACCCTGGCCATCACCGGTAATATCATCGCCAAACTGGCTTCCTGTTACATTTTCAATATTTTGCAGGGTATCAATGTCACCGGTGCCATCACTGGCATTGCCATTGACCAGGTTAACGGTGATGGCATTGGCATGATCACTATAATCCGCAGTATCCCCTGAGGTTTCGGTACCTTCACCACCATCCAGGGTATCACTGCCACTCCCCCCCCGAAGGGTATCGTCATGATTTCCCCCCTCAAGGGTGTCATTCCCTCCGGCCCCTGAAAGGGTATCGCTACCGGATTCACCTTTCAGGACATTCACAAGACTGTTGCCGCTTATTTCATCATCGTGACCACTGCCGGTAATATTCTCAATGCTTACAAGGGTATCAGTGGTTATACCATTCTCTGTCACCTGGTTACTGGCCAAGGACAGGTCAACAGTCACTCCGGCAGTATTAATGCTATAGTCTGCGGTATCAGTCTCAGCACCGCCATCCAGGGTATCAGCACCATCACCGCCAACAAGGGTATCAGCACCTGCCATCCCCTCAAGGGTATCCTCAGCCCCACCCCCAGACAGGGTGTCACTCTCAGTACCACCCCGAAGAATATTTTTATCGTTATTGCCCGTCAGGGTATTGCCGTGATCACCGCCCCGGATATTTTCAATACTCACTAGCACATCAGAGAATTCCCCCGATATGTCGGCAGTGGTCGTGTCACCACCGGACAGATCAACCTCCAGCGCACCACTAGCACCTGTATAATCGGCTGTATCGCCAATGCTCTCGCCGGTTGTACCTCCATCCAGGGTATCGGATGCCATCCCTGCTCCACCGGCGAGGGTATCGTCTCCCTCCCCACCGGAGAGAGTATTGGTCATTCCATCACCGGACAGGATATCGGCAAAGTTACTGCCAATGACATTTTCGATACTACTCAGGGTGTCCGTGGCTGTATTATTTTCAAAAACCTGGTTGCTACCCAGTGACAGGTCAACGGTGACCCCGGCACTATTATTACTGTAATCCGCAGAGTCATTGCCATCGCCACCCTCCAGGCTATCAGCCCCGGCACCACCTTCCAGGGTATCATCGTCGTCACCTCCACGAAGAATATCTGCCCCACCATTCCCCTTCAGGACATCGTCGCTTTCCCCTCCTGAAAGCTCATTAGCCTGCCCGTCTCCTATCAGGGTGTCCTGCAGGTCAGTGCCAATCACATTTTCGATATCAACCAGCGTATCAGTATAAGTTGCGCCTTCCCTGACCTGGTTAGTACTGGCAGAAAGATCTACCTCAACAGCCACTGTGGTTTGGCTATAGTCTGCCGTATCTCCGGCAACACCATGGGTTCCGCCATCCAGGGTATCAGAACCCGTGGTGGAGCCTGAACCACCGGACAGGACATCATCACCGGCATTACCGGTTAGAACATTATCGCTGCTATTTCCGGTGAGACTGTCATCACCAGCACCGGCTGTGACATTTTCAATATTGATCAGGGTGTCAGTATCACCAAATTGATCAGTGGCTGTGCTCCCGCCCAAATCAATAGCCAGGTGTTCAGTGTCGGTTGCGGCACTGTAATCAGCAGTATCACCAGTGCTGCCATGGGTGCCGCCATCCAGGGTATCTGTCCCTTCGCCACCCACCAGGACATCATCACCTTCCATGCCCTTCAAGATATTTCTGTCAGCATCCCCGGTAATACTATCTCCGTCGTCTGTACCGGTAATATGCTCGATTTCCAGCAGCACATCATTATTGCCCTGACTATCCGTAGCCGTGCCATCGGCAAGGTTTGCCGTTATACCATTGGAGCCGGTATCACTGAAGTCAACGGTATCACCACCATTCGCTCCTTCCCCGCCTTCACCACCAATCAGGGTATCAGCACCGCCACCTCCGGTGAGGGTGTCATTACCATCAGCCCCATTAAGCACATTGCCTGCTACGGCATCGTCACCTATAAGGGTATCCCCGGCATTCCCCCCGGTTACATTTTCGATGGATGAAAAGGTATCAGTGCCACCGACACCATCACTTCCGGTAGCACCTGCAAGATTGACAGTAATGGCACTGCCACTGCCGGCATAGGTCACCGTATCTATATTATTGCCACCTTCAAAACGGTCGTTACCGGCTCCGCCATTCAGCAGGTCATTACCATCCCCGCCCTGCAAAGTGTCATTACCCACATGGCCACTCAGGGTGTCACTACCGCCTTCGCCAGAAAGGATATTGTCCACACTATTGCCGGTCAGGGTATCGCCGTAAGCAGAAGTTCCAGTCAGGTTTTCAATATTTCGAAGGGTATCGGTTTCACTATCCGAGGTATTGGTTACAACGCCGTCACTGCCATCAGCCAGGGTCCCTATAACAGCACGGCCATAGCCTTCAAAGATGGCGGTATCATTATCACCACCACCATCCAGTAGGTCATTACCTGCAGCACCATAAAGCGTATCATCACCATCACCGCCACTGAGGGTATTGGCTTCGGCATTGCCCCTGATAGTATCGTTCTCATCACTACCAGAGACATTTTCTATATTAAGCAGTGTGTCTGATGCGCCATCACCATCATCGGAGGCTGTTTCTATGGCAAGGTCAACGGTAATGCCATTGGCGGCATCCGAGTAATCGGCCACATCCCCTGTGCCAGCACCGCCATCCAGGGTATCATTGCCACCGGCACCATAAAGGGTGTCATCAGCATTGCCCGCCCCCCCATCAAGAATATTCTGGTTATTATCGCCACTGATAGTATCCTGCCCGGAACTACCAATAATATTTTCAATACCATATAAAAGATCCTGGCCACCATCACCGTCATCAATGGCATTATTTGTAGACAGGTCCACATCAACCCCGGCTGCGGCCTGATCATAGCTAACCGTATCACTGCCCTGGCTCGTTGGGGTGGTTCCTCCAGCTACTGTCTCACCATAAAAACGGTCATCCCCAGCACCACCTCGCAGTAAATCATCACCGGCATTGCCACTCAGGATATTATTGCCATTGTCGCCTACCAGGGTATCCCCGTTGCTCCCCCCCGTAACATTTTCAATATCAATTAAGACATCTTCACCAAAATCAATACCGTTGCTATTGGTCAGGGTGCCGGTTAAATCAATAACAACAACACCATTACTGTTTGAATAGTCTGCCGTATCACCCTGCGACTCTGAAGCTTCGCCACCATCCAGGGTATTGCTGCCGCCGCGGCCACGAAGAATATCGTCACCACCACCACCCTCCAGGGTATTACCCACTGCGGTACTGCCATAAAGAGTGTCACCCGCACTGCCGCCAATAATATTTTCAATGCTGATTAATGAGTCAGAGCCTGTAACAAGATTGGATGCGGTACCTGCATCAAGATCGGCTGTTACGGATGTTGAATTGGAGCTATAGCTGGCGATGTCACCATTGGTTTCCAAACCAGTGCCACCATTAAGAGTATCGTTACCACTGCCACCGGTGAGCGTATCGTCGCCATCTCCGCCCAAAAGGGTGTCGTCGTTACCACCACCACTTAAGCTATCATTCCCGGCATTACCGGTAAGAACATTAGCATCGGTGTTACCTGTAAGGGTGTCATTGCCAGTACCGGCCAGGATATTCTCTATCCCTGAAATGGTATCCTGGCTTCCTGTACCATCATTGGCAACGGTTCCCAGACCAAGGTCCACTTCCAGGTTAACGCCGGTGATAGCACTGTAATCCACGGTATCACCACGAATTTCGTCACCTTCCCCACCTCTCAGGTCATCCTGGCCAGCACCACCGCTTAGGGTGTCATCGCCTGAGCCACCATCAAGAATATCATTACCTGCTCCACCCAGTAAGCTGTCGGCACCACCATTACCTTCCAGTGAGTTATCATCAGTATTTCCTCCCCCTGAAACACTGATAAAGTCATCATGATCACTGCCTTTTATATTTTCAATATTGATCAGGGTGTCGGTATTGCCAAAGCCATCATTGGTAGCAATATTATTCCATAGCTGAATACTGACACCGTTACTTGCCCCGGTGTAATCCGCCGTATCCACTTCGCTGCCGGAACCGCCATCCAGGGTATCATCACCCGCCCCTCCCTTGAGGGTATCGCTGCCATCCCTGCCCTCAAGGTTATTAGCCGAGGCATTCCCTGTAATGGTATCCTGCCCGGATGTGCCAATAATATTTTCAATATTCCTCAGAACATCCTGTCCGCCATCACCGTCACTGGAAGCCTCTTCATTTTCCAGGTTGACCGCAATCGCTGCACCGGCACCACTGTAATCAGCCGTATCGCCGGCTACACCATGCCCTCCACCATCCAGGGTATCTTTCAGATTGCTGTCAGCAGGATCATTCCCCCCAACTGCGATTAGTGTATCGTCCCCTAAACCGCCATTAATAATATTGGCCTGGGCATTACCAGTAAGCGTATCTCCATGATTGCTACCCGTGACATTCTCAATACTTATCAGGATATCCTGGCCATCGGCCGTAATAACAGGGTTGGCAGTATCAGACAGGTTAACAGTAATGCCTGAACCCGCATCAGCATAACTGACCGTATCCCGACCATCCCCGCCATCAAGAATATTGGTGCCACCACCGCCACCCAGGGTATCATCTCCCCTTAGCCCCCGAATGGTGTTATCTGTGGTATCTCCAAGCAGTACATCTCCCTGAAGCTGCAAGTCTGTACCTTCCAGGTTTTCTATACCCTGAATGGTATCCCTGCCACCGGTGCCATCATCGGAGATAACCCCATCACTTAAGTCCACATTGACAGCACTACCGGTAATAGAGGCAAAGCTGACAAAATCAATACCACCCCCACCATCAATGGCATCATCTCCCTCACCGCCATCAAGGGTATCGTTTCCTGATCCTCCTTGCAGGTCATCATTGCCTGCCCCACCCCGGAGTAAATCTGCATTTTCCCCACCTAAAAGCGTATCATGCCCGGCATCACCATCTAGCGTGTCATTGCCGTCTAATCCTGACAGGACATTACCATTAATATCGCCTGTCAGAGTATCTGCAAACCGGGTTCCTGAAAGGTTTTCAATCCCGGAAATGGTATCTGTATTACCAAAGCCATCGGTAATCTGGGAATCCCCCAGATCGACATCAACCCCCGAAGAAAGCGAAGCATCTGCAAATTCAATAGTATCCGAGCCAACCCCACCATTAAGGATGTCACTTCCATCACCCGCTTTCAGGATATCATCGCCAAGACCTCCATCCAGAGTATCCCCTCCCAGGCCGCCATCAAGGGTATCTCCCCCCTCACCGCCGGTGAGAATATTATTCTGGCTATCTCCCGTCAGGGTATCTTCAAAATCCCCCCCCAGCACATTTTCTATATTTGTGATAGTGTCGGCTCCACCGGAACCATCGCTGGCTGTACTATCAATCAGGCTAACGGTAACAGAAGACAGGGCATCACTATAATCAACGGTATCCCCTGCTGACTCATTGCCTGTGCCACCATCAATCGTATCATCCCCAGCATTGCCACTGAGCATGTCATCCCCATCTCCACCCTGAAGCTGGTCATTGTCGTCTCCACCGACAAGGGTGTCGTTACCTGTCCCCCCATTGATAACGTCATCCCCGGCATTTCCACTGAGCGTGTCATTACCGCCCCTACCATCAAGGGCGTCATTTCCAGCCGCACCAGTGAGCACATTAATCGAGCCATCACCACTCAGGGTATCGTCAAACTGGCTGCCTGATACGTTTTCAATACTGATCAGGGTGTCTTCAAAACCAAAGCCGTCATCACTGGCTATACCCGCCTGAAGATCAACCACTACACCATGATCAGGCTCGATAACACTATCTGAAGCATTAGCGTCACTATAATCTGCGGTATCCCCTAAACTATGCTCACCCCCATCAAGGGTATCCACCCCGCTTCCACCATTGAGGATGTCATCGCCATCTCCTCCCGAAAGGGTGTCATCCCCAACCCCGGCGTAGATAATGTCATCTCCGGATCCGGTACTGATAACATCAGGGTTTTGGCGTAAATTAAAAACAAGTGCCTGTAAGCCATTTACTTCAAGGTCCAGATCCTCAAAATCTTGCGTATCCCGGACAATGGCAGGCACATTAAACGTGTTACTGGAACCATCCTTATAAGTAATGGTAAATGACAGGTCAAAAGTAGAGGTTTGCTGCTGACCGTTCAGCGGGTAGCTTACAATAAAGGAATCATCCGGAACCGTGATGTTGCCACTACCATCATCTGTTCCCTGGTGAACAGAAAAACCTGCCGGTAACCCTGATACCGTGATAGTGTCAATATCTGCCGAGTTCCCTACCCCCTCCAGGTTAACCTGCCGGCTGGTAATTTCAGAGTTAAAAAAATTGCTGTTATCTCCTGAAATTTCCAGGTCATTTGTGGATGAGGAAAAATCTATAACTTCATTTTCTGTTTGAAACTCAAAAGACGGGCTTAGGGCTGAATCCTCTGACCCTCCTCCCCCAATATATAAATTACTACTCTGGGTTGCTCCCACATTCGTTAAGGTGGCCTGAAACTCAATGTTGATTTCAGCATCTGTGGGACCAATATTTGGATTTTCTTCAACAATAACAGCGGAAGAGGATGAACTGGAAGAGTCCGTTGCCTCCAGGCTTTCACTAAACTCTCCCTCATTGGGATTTGGCTCCGCTGTCTGCTTTTTTAACTCATCCGCTTTCTTTGACAGCTTTTTGCTGCTTTTTGATTTTCCCTTGGAGTCGGCAGGCTCACTATAGGACTGTTCTTCCTGCTGCCCCTCAGCTGCATCACCTTCCTCTTCACTCTCTCCTTCGCCCTCCCCCTCGGACTCTGCCTTTGATTCAGGAAGCTTGAGTGCCAGACTTTCTGCTGCTTCTGACTCAACAAAGGTGGCATTAGAAATAAAGTCATCGCCACTGATGACCGTTCCATCTGCAAATTTAAACTCAAGGGGCTGCTCCGTGGCTGTCATTACCCCACCGAGTAGTAATGTAACCTCTACACCATTATCAAAGACAAGAACAAAGTCTGGCCCCCTAACCTCCAGCTCCACTTCGTCCGGGTTGAAATCAACAATATATTGAGTATTGGCAATAGCAGGCTTGATAAGTGATGCAGCAGCGCTTATTTTTTCAATATTCCGACTACTGGTTAACTCTGCTTTCTGACTTTCAACAGCCTCAGTTTGCCGGGCACTTTCACCTGTGCTGGAATCATCAGCCATGACTGATCCTTTGAAGAAGTTATACCTTAGTTTTCTTAAGATAAAATTCGATTAAAATTTACACTTCTCTCAAAACAACAGCCACTCCCGCCATCTAATAATAAATGACGGGAGTATCAGAGATGTAAAAAACAAAGACTTCTTTTAATAGTTATAGACACACTATTTCAGTTACTCAAAACCATATAACTTTAATTGATTTTATTTTTCATATTTTACTGTTTAATTACTTTTTTTAAGCATATCACCAGTTATCTCTTTTTATTTATCATTCGATAAATAAATAAAGCTTATTGTGATAATAATGACCATGAAGAATAATATACCTCAGTGGGGAACTCCCGCTCCCTGGTTCCACGGCCACACACTATATAATTCAAAGTTCGCTTTCTCCAGTCTTGGAGGGCGGTTCGTTGCACTGGTTTTCCTGGGTGATTTTTCATCACCCGTTGCTACAGAATTTATCGATCATGTGTCAGAAAAATGTCCTTCTTTTTCAGATGAACATGTTGTTTTATTTGCGGTGACATTAAAACAACAGGATCAATATCACGTTCAGGGATTAAAAGCATTTCCAAAACAAAGAATTTTTTATGACCCAAACGGCTATATTTCTGAACAATATGGTGTTATCGATAATAGCAAAAATCAGTATCACCCAGTTTGGTTGATACTAGACCCCACCTTACGAGTCTATGCAACAGGCTCAATTCTGGAACCTGAACAGTTTATCCATCAGCTTAAACAACTCCCCCATCCAGCAATGCATGCAGATAACCACATTGAACCCTGGGCACCTGTTCTGCTGGTGCCAAGAATACTGGAACCAGAAACCTGTAAAAAACTTATCCACTATTACCGGTCAGGCAAGCCAGATCCTTCCGGATTTATGCGAACAGTAAATGGTAAAACCACAGCGTTGCAAGACCCGAATGTAAAACGAAGAAACGACATTACTATCGAAGACAGTCATCTAAGGGATCATATCAAACACAAAATACGCACCAGGCTGGTGCCAGAAATAAATAAGGCCTTTCAATTTAATGCCACACGAATTGAGCGCTATATTGTCGCCAGTTACAAAAGCCAGGATAAGGGTTTTTTCAAAGAGCACCGGGATAATACAACCAAAGGTACTGCCCACAGGCGCTTTGCCGTTTCCATCAACCTGAACAGTGATGAATATGAAGGGGGAGAGCTATGGTTTCCGGAGTATGGCTGTAGAAAATACAAACCACCTACAGGCGGAGCCATAGTCTTCTCCTGCTCATTAATGCATGCTGCAACGCCTGTGACCACAGGGGAAAGGTTTGTTGTGCTCCCATTTCTTTATGATGATGCAGCGGCAAAAATACGGGAAGAAAATAATAAATACCTGGATCAGGGAGTCGAAGCCTACCGGCAAGACTCTGATTAATCGGAAGGTGCGGACGCTTGCTCTCATACCAAATCGCATCCTGCACAGCCTATCAAGCTACGATAATTATAGCTATGTGCCCGTAATTAATTTGTACTTCTATATGCCTCTTCAAATAATTGAAGAACAGGATCATTCTCCGGATACTGGAAATTCAATGCTATTTTTAACTGTTCCAAGTCTTTTATCTTTTCATTTTTTGGCAATTTTTCATAATCCCTGAATAGCTCAGGTTTTTCGCCTTTTTGCCACGAGTTATGCTCCATCCAAATTTCATGAAACCTACTTGCCAAGCTATTGATACTGGCAACACCTGTAATTTCTTTCTTTTCTACAGCCACTGCATATTCCTCTGCAAGGGCACCATTTAATTTATAGGCCAGGCTCGGAACAATCTTTTCTGCTGGTTGGTTAATATCTTGCTTCAGCTTACCATCTTCAACTTTCAATTTTTCCAGCCCTTGCCCCTTTAGTTCATTCAAATATTCCTCAGCAGTTTTCCCCTCTGCAACAGGGACTTCTTTAAATCTTTCAGCCTCCCTCCCATTATCAGCAATATACCCTTTTCTCCAAGCCTCATGCATGTTATTAGTTAGTTTGGTCGCTAAATCCACAGCCTTTGTCTCTGCCAAACTAACTTTCATATCAGATAATTGACGTTTATCTAGCGTCTTGTCTTGAGGTAATTGACGACTATATGCCGTAGTATCAGACTTCTCCCCTCCTTTTTGTTCATTTAATGTCGTATCAGGCACTGAAGTATGTGATCCAGGAATGATTTTCATAAGACTTCCTTTTTATTTCATTATTATTTATTAAATAATTTATAATAATTCAATACATTTACAAATAAAAATTTAATCGTATATACATGCTATCAGAGTTATCTCATTCCCAGCGTCCAGAGGTTATCGCAAAAGTATGCTTTGTTTTAACCACAAAGACACAGAGGCACAAAGTTTTCTTGTTTTGTCCCTTATCAGGAGCAAAAATGATAAAAAAAACGCTTTTCTCTGTCCTGAATCCGTGAGTTCACTGTAGCCCAACTCCTCTGGATCAACCACAAAACGTAAGTTCCAAGTTAAAATGCACCCACTCTAATTTTCACCACCTGGGTGCATTTTTGTGAAACTGAAAATTGAACAATCACAGACGGAATTTTATACACCGGTCGCAGGGCTTTATTTCGTTGGTCATGCACTCAACAAAAAGACAGCGTTAAGCAAATCCCTGCGCAAAATAAAAAAAAGGCACCGTATCACTCATATCGACCTGATCAGAGCTTACTGCGGCCAACTGGCTCAGGGTAAAAGTGATTTTGATAATGTTGATAATAACCGGGATAACGACTGGTTCCGGTTGGCAATGGGCATTAAACAAATGCCTTCAGCCAGCCGCTTAAGACAGCGTTTCAATGAAGATGCCGCCCAACTGATTCCTTTCATCGAGGACAGCCTTACCGATGTCCTGGTTAATCTTCAGGTGCCCGTCACACCCCTTCCGAAAAAACTCGATAAGAAGCAGCACATACCACTGGATATCGACGTATTCCCTATGGATAACAGCAATACCAAAAAGGAGGGGGTCGAGTACACGTATAAAAAATTCTTTGGTTATGCCCCTATTGCCGCTTACTTTGGCTGCGAAGGCTGGTGCCTGGGATGTGAATTACGCCCAGGCTCTCAGCACTCCCAGAATGATTTTATTGGCTTTTTACAAGCAGTGCTGCACCGCAGCCGACGTTTGACCCGAGCGCCTATTCTGGTTCGCCTTGATAGTGGCCACGATGCTGAGGAATCGCGCCGGGAAATCGCCGGGTTCAAAGGTGTGAATCACATTATCAAGCTCAACCCAAGAAAGTATCACACCAAGGAACACTGGCTCCCCATTTTTGAAGAAAAGCAAGTCAAATGGGAGGAGTCGCGTCCAGGAAAGAGTTATGCGACACTCTCAACCGTCTATGAAACCAACTATGGTAACCAGCGTCTGATTATTCGCATTATCAAGCGTACCACTGATACTGTAGGGCAGAGATTTCTGACACCCGATTATGAGCTGGAAGGATGGTGGACAACACTCAGCGAAGCTGACTACAGCGATGATCA
This sequence comes from Endozoicomonas sp. Mp262, assembly GCF_025643335.1. Lineage (NCBI taxonomy): Bacteria > Pseudomonadati > Pseudomonadota > Gammaproteobacteria > Oceanospirillales > Endozoicomonadaceae > Endozoicomonas > Endozoicomonas sp. Mp262. The sequence goes on from NZ_CP092489.1 coordinate 243,473, forward strand.
GATCATTAATCTTTATGAGGATCATGCGACCAGCGAGCAGTTTCACAGTGAGTTGAAGACTGATATGGATTTAGAGCGCCTGCCTTCAGGCAAGTTTGACACCAACGACCTGGTGATGTGTTTGGGTGCACTGGTCTATAACATTCTGCGCTACATGGGGCAGAGTTGCTTGCTCGGGCCAGATGCGCCGGTACGTCATAAAGCCAAACGACGCCGGTTAAAAACCGTGATACAGGAACTCATCTACCTGGCTGCCCGTCTTCTGAAAAAAGGACATCAATACCGGCTACGCTTTGGTCGTTACTGTCCTGGTTTCAGGTCTTTCCATCAATTAATAAGCCAGCATGCACTTTGTTGATTGAATAGCGAGATAGAAAAAAATGCCATAAATGAGAAAGTACTGTATTGATAACGGTAGGGCTTCTTTCAACCTGTCTTCAAGTTTGATGATATTTTGATCAGCATTTATGCTTAAAAACGACATAAAAACACTTCAATCAATAACCCGAGTTATTTTCAAAGGAAAAAATTAATCAGCACATTTTCAAAACTGCCGGGCAAATCAAGAAATCACGGATTCAGGTCTGTGTCTTTGTGTCTCCGTGGTGTAAGCGCCAATTTAAACCCACCTTAAAACTCCAAATCAAAAAAGTTAGGTTTTCTATTTTTTAGGAAACCCTAAGTAGTGTATAGATTGCTTTCGAATAATTTAACCATCCAGTCGGACAGTATTAGAAAATGAGATCATATACTCCTCTCCAAATGAAAAAAGCACCCGTTCAACTTCTTTTTCAAATTCCGCAAAGCTCTTGATTGACAAGAGGTTGAGCCATTCATACTTTATTTTCCTCCACAGGATTTCAATCAGGTTGAGCTCAGGTGAATATGTTGGCAGAAAGCAGACCAGCAATTTCTTTTCAATCATCCAGTCATCAATTCTGGCACAAAACTTTTTGCTGGTGTGAATGCTGGCATTATCCACCATAACTACCGTGTAACGATCATTTGAGCTGTATTTTTCATCTGCCATTTTCTCTGCAAAGTCATCAAAGGCCGCAATCACCGTATCGCTATTCACTGAACCCACAACAGGATAATGAAATAGCTCACAGCTTCGGTTCATAAACCCCAGTACGTTGATGCGTTTACTTTTGACTGATGGTATTCTGAGCTGCTTTCCTTTTTCCTGCCAACCGTATGGCACACAAGGTTCCTGGGTAAAGCCGGACTCATCAAAATAAAATAAATTGATTAACCCTTTGCTCTCGGCTTCCTGGGCATCTTTCAGAGCAGTTTTACAGTCATGGAATTGCTCTTCGTCCCGTTTATGTTTGCATGATTTACGGAGTCTTTTGTAAACCAGCCCTGCTTTTTTACAATGTTTGCCAGAGTAATTTTTGATGAAGATTTACCGGTTTCATCCTCGATCTTGGATTTGACATACGATAAGCGACGAGGCTCTTCAGCCACTAATTCTTTTATGCGTTGCACTTCGGATTCGTCATATATGCACGGCCTACCGCCACCATGCCCCTTGTACAAGGCACGAATACCATATTCTTCCCAATCATCAATCCACTGAGAAGCAGTTTGATATCTAATTTCAAGTATTTCGGCAATTTGCTCAAGGGTAAAGCCACGATTGCTCAATAAAAGGCTATGGGCTCTTTCCCTTATACATCTCAGAGGTCCGTAGTGTTTGGCGAATTTCAAAGTTAATAAAACAGCTTCATCAGTGATTGTAGTGACGTACTTCATAGGGAGAGGGATTTAAAGACCAGTACTCTCTTTATAATAGAGTAAATGTATCATTCAATAGCTATCTGATCGTTAGATCAAGAAGTAGATTTCTCGTACTGGCCGAACATCCAGTTTATTTGAAACCAAACTATGACCTACTTACTATGAAAACAGATGAAGCCGCCAAACTCAGACAGCTTTGGCAGCAGCACCTTAAGGACTGGCAACAATCTGGCATAAGGCAAACTCCCTGGTGTCGCCAGAGGGGACTGTCTCCCCATCAGTTCAGTTATTGGAAGAAAAAGTTGATGACCAGGCCTGCACAGCCAAAACTGATTCCTGTTGCTGGGATGTCAAAGCCTGACCTTGTTTCTCAGTCTCCGGTTGTCATGCACCTGCCCTCTGGTATCAAGCTGGAGGTATCCGTCGAGCAAGTGCCTGGGCTGGTTCAGGCGTTGCAGTGCCTATGATTCGTCCAGCGGCTGATACTGACGTATTCCTTTATAGTGAGCCCGTGGATATGCGTAAGTCTATCAATGGCCTGGCCACTCTGGTGGAACAGGAGATGGCTCTGTCCCCCTTTGACCGCAAGCTGTTTGTGTTTTGCAACCGGGGAAGAGACAAGGTGAAGCTGCTTTACTGGGAGCGCAATGGCTTTGTCCTCTGGTATAAGCGACTGGAGAAATTCCGGTTCCAATGGCACTGGGATAGCATGCCCTCCCATATTGATGGTGATCTTCTCAACCGACTGCTGGATGGCTATGACATTCGTCCTCCTCAACCTCATCCTGCGCTGACCTACACGTCAATGATCTGATGCAGGGAATTGTCTTCCTGCCTTAGGGTATCCTTCAGGGATGAACGACACCCTTGCACATCTTCCTGATGACCCCACTATCCTCAAAGCCTACATTGCCCAGCTGCAAGGCAGGCTTTCCACTCTTGAGGAACATATCCGGCAACTGATCCGGCAGCGCTTTGGCGCGTCTAGCGAAAAAGCACCAGCCAATCAGTTCGGCCTGTTCAATGAGGCCGAGCAGGACCAGCCTGACAATCCTGATGCAGTGGCAAAAGCAGAGGCAGAAATCACAGTCCCTGCCCATCAGCGCAAGAAGCCGGGGCGCAAGCCATTACCTGAAGCCCTGCCCAGGGTTCGTCGGGAACATGACCTCCCTGAACAGGAAAAGGTCTGCTCCTGTTGCGGTAGCCATGACCTGCACAGGATCGGCGAGGAAGTCAGCGAGCAACTGGATATCATTCCCGCCAAGGTTCAGGTTATTCAGAACGTGCGCCCAAAGTATGCCTGTCGCCATTGTGAAGGCTCCATCCAGACCGCACCCATGCCTCCCCAGCCCATACCGGGTAGTATCGCTACACCGGGCTTGCTGGCCTACATTGCCACCGGAAAATATGTGGACGGCTTGCCCCTGTACCGCCAAGAACAGTTTGTGCTGAACCGGCTCGGGGTTGAAGTGGCCAGGGCAACCACAGCCCAGTGGATGGTGCGTTGCGGTGAACTGGTACAGCCCCTGGTCAACCTGATGCGAGATCATTTACTTGAATCTCCGCTGATCCATTGTGACGAAACCCATGTCAAGGTGCTGAGGGAGTCAGGGAAGAAAGCACAGAGCCTGTCGTACATGTGGGTACAGGTGGCAGAGCCTGTTCCAGATCACAGAGTCATTCTATTTGATTATGATCCCAGTCGGAGTGGGTCCGTTCCTGTCAGGTTGCTGGAAGGCTTTAAGGGGTATCTGCAAACGGATGGCTATGAGGGCTATGCTGCCATAGGCCGACAGGAAGGCATTATCAGCCAGGGCTGCTGGGCCCATGCCCGGAGAAAATTCAATGAAGCGGTAAAAGGCCTGAAAAAAGGGGTAAAAACTGGAAAGGCTTATATGGGAATGGCCTATATCCAGAAGCTTTACCGTATTGAACGGGAAATAAAAGACTGTTCCTGTGAAGAAAAGAAAATGATCCGGCAACAGAAAAGCCGGGACATTCTCAGTCAGCTACGACAATGGTTAGATAAATCGCTACCACAAACGCCCCCTAAAACACTGTTGGGTAAGGCGCTTAATTACCTCAATAACCAGTGGGATAAACTGATTCGCTACTGCGATGAGGGTTATCTACGCATGGACAATAATCTGGCAGAAAACGCCATTCGCCCCTTTGTCATCGGGCGTAAAGCATGGCTGTTTAGCACCAGTCAGGCAGGCGCTAATGCCAGCGCTAATCTGTACAGTCTGGTAGAGACAGCGAAAGCCTGTGGCTTGGAGTCATATGCCTATTTAAAGGAGGTGTTTACCCAGCTACCCGCAGCAAAAACACTGGCGGATATTGAGCAACTGCTGCCATGGAATCAAAACTCTTCTTAAATCAAGGTGGGGTTAATTAATCGCTTACTCCGTGGTTAATAAAAATAACTTTTGCGACAACCTCGGGAGCCTAGAAACGAGGGGAGAGGTTGGACAGTTTTTTTTCAGCCCATAGCAAAAACCCTGACAGCTTAGCTATCAGGGTTTTCTAATTAATGCTTGACAGTGACCTACTCTCACATGAGGAAACCCCACACTACCATCGGCGATACATCGTTTCACTGCTGAGTTCGGGATGGGATCAGGTGGTTCCAATGTTCTATGGCTGTCAAGCGAAACTTTTGCACATGGATGTGCTTATGCCGTTTTGCCAGGGATGGCAAAAAACGGTAGCGTATCCACACGCTCGGAATCCATTTTATTCAAGCTTTCAATTCTTGCCTTACACTCTACTTTCTAGCGTATGGTTACGACCTCCAGGGATGGAGGAACAAGGTAGGCCGCTGCGCGGCGACTTTTTATCCCGAGCTTATTGAGAGGTTTTGTGTTTTTTTTGATGCCGAGTCAGATTGCCTGTACTTGATGCTTTGTGACCACACTCCTTGCAGATCAGGTGATCAGGGTGAGTCTGCTTCCCGGGATGCTTTCCCAGCATGTGGCTAGTCAGATGGCCTGTACTTGATGCTTTGTGACCACACTCCTTGCAGATCAGGTGATCAGGGTGAGTCTGCTTCCCGGGATGCTTTCCCAGCATGTGGCTAGTCAGATGGCCTGTATGTACTGCTTGAAAACCACACTCCTTGCAGATCAGGTGATCAGGGTGAGTCTGCTTCCCGGGATGCTTTCCCAGCATGTGGCTAGTCAGATTGCCTGTATGTGCTGCTTGAAAACCACACTCCTTGCAGATCAGGTGATCAGGGTGAGTCTGCTTCCCGGGATGCTTTCCCAGCATGTGGCTAGTCAGATTGACTGTACTTGATGCTTTGTGACCACACTCCTTGCAGATCAGGTGATCAGGGTGAGTCTGCTTCCCGGGATGCTTTCCCAGCATGTGGCTAGTCAGATTGCCTGTATGTACTGCTTGAAAACCACACTCCTTGCAGATCAGGTGATCAGGGTGAGTCTGCTTCCCGGGATGCTTTCCCAGCATGTGGCTAGTCAGATGGCCTGTATGTACTGCTTGAAAACCACACTCCTTGCAGATCAGGTGATCAGGGTGAGTCTGCTTCCCGGGATGCTTTCCCAGCATGTGGCTAGTCAGATGGCCTGTATGTACTGCTTGAAAACCACACTCCTTGCAGATCAGGTGATCAGGGTGAGTCTGCTTCCCGGGATGCTTTCCCAGCATGTGGCTAGTCAGATTGCCTGTATGTGCTGCTTGAAAACCACACTCCTTGCAGATCAGGTGATCAGGGTGAGTCTGCTTCCCGGGATGCTTTCCCAGCATGTGGCTAGTCAGATGGCCTGTATGTACTGCTTGAAAACCACACTCCTTGCAGATCAGGTGATCAGGGTGAGTCTGCTTCCCGGGATGCTTTCCCAGCATGTGGCGAGTCAGATTGACTGTACTTGATGCTTTGTGACCACACTCCTTGCAGATCAGGTGATCAGGGTGAGTCTGCTTCCCGGGATGCTTTCCCAGCATGTGGCTAGTCAGATTGACTGTACTCGATGTTGCGTAATAACAACCTTCAACAGAACAAGGATAAGACCTTTTTTTTGTACACTTATATTTTTTTTTTGAAGGGGGAGGCTCACCATTAAAATCAGGCTCACAAATATATTCCACTCCTTTTCTTTTTATACTTTTTTTGTCTTCATTTATTAAATAGCCTGCTGTTATTCCAGTATTTGTCGTCGCTATTACACCATAAGCATTATCATCAGATTGAATATTCACTATTTGTCCTTCTTCATTTAAACCGACAATTACAGGATTTCCTTGATCAGGTGTATTTGCAATAGCTACCCCTATCGCTATTTGAGTAGCTTCAGCCTGACTGTACGGAGTAGTAAAAATACACTCATCGGTTTTATTTTCATTATCATCTACCGGTTCTGTTTTTATTTTTACACTTAAATCCATCGGCTTTGTAGGTGGTATTTCATCGACGACTTTACAGTCTATTTCTAAATTTAATGGTTTTTCTTGTTCTTGACTTGTACCCTTTATCGCAACTTTCTCACAAATAAAACTATTTCCTTGAGTGGTGCATTCTATAATTTCCTTCTGCTGATTATCTCCAGTGCCACCTTCACAGAAAACGCAGCAAAACAACAGTAAAAATAACAATGCGGGCAATTGACATCAGAATACCTACGGATATTAATTGCAAGTAAACGTAGATACTCTTCCCTCCTTAATTTTTGTACGGTTGTTTTCTTATCCGCATCCCATCAAAACTAAAACAGCTACTCCTGACCGGCCAGCTCTGGTGGAACTACTACCAGAAACACACTGGTAATTTGCGGGACGTGGTACTGGACAACATCAACCGGATACTCGCCTGCGGTCGCTTGTTCATGGGCTATGCCACATGGTTGTGCAGTAACGAACAGTGTAGTCACTCCAAAAAAATTTGCATGGGTTGCAAGTCACGTTTTTGCAATACCTGCGGAAAAAAACTCACTGACCAGTGGATTGAAAAGCAGCGAGTCTTACTGCCCGATACCGAGTGGCAACATATCACCTTCACTATGCCTTGTGAGCTTTGGGCATTTTTTTTGCTCAACCGTGAGTTGTTGAAGCCACTCAGCGCCATTGCCGCCAAGGCCATACAGACCGTTGCCAGAAAGAAAGGCATTACTCCCGGCATCTTTACCGCCCTGCATACCTTTGGCCGTGACCTGAAATGGAATGTCCATATTCACCTGTCCGTTACCCGTGGCGGCATCACTGAAGACAGTCAACACTGGAAAGCCCTGTTCTTCTCCCGTGAAGCCATCATGCCCCAGTGGCGTTACGGGATGATCAACCTGCTCAGGGAAGCCTACAAAAGCGGTACGCTAACCTTGCCGGACACATTGCAAGCCAACTGCCACAACCTGACGGACTTTAACCGTTTCCTGAATGCCCATTACCAGAAAAGCTGGATCGTTCACTTTGCCCAGGCCACCAAAACACCGAAGGCGACCATCAGTTATCTCGGGCGCTACCTGAAGCGGCCACCGCTGGCGATGTCACGACTCAAACACTACGACGGCAATACCGTGGTGTTTGAGTACCTGGATCACAAAAGCAAACGCTACCTGAACTTTACCTGTGAAGGTGAGGAGTTCCTCGACCGGCTGATCCAGCATATTCCGGAAAAGGGTTTCCAGATGATTCGTTACTATGGTTTTCTGGCAAACAGGGTACGCTCAACCTTACTACCGAAGGTCTACACCCTGCTCAACCAGCCGGAGCGTAATGCCCTGACAATCACCTATGCAGGCTTGCTGAAAAGCAGCTTTGGCCTTGACCCTCACCAATGCATTCTCTGCCAGTCAGCGATGGTGTTTGCCGGTATTACCCGAGGAAGACCGCAAAGGGAACTGCACAAATACTCACAGGCGCTCGCTCTTGCGAAGCCGATCCGTTGAGTCACGCCCTCAATCCGTCTGGAATCCGGGGTTACAGGTAAAAGCTGGAAATAATGGTAGGTTTGCAGTGTTTTTTCCTGGTTGAGCGATCACTGCATCATCAGCCTGTCTGAGAGAAAACTGAAAAGCCGGAAATTTCTGGTGATTTTTTGAGCTGATCAGTTTTACAAATTCCTATGCATGTACTAAGAACGTCTGGAACGTTCGCAGTAAATCGCTTTGGCGTTATATGGTCAAGCCGCACGAGTCATTAGTACTGGTTAGCTCAACGCCTCACAACGCTTACACACCCAGCCTATCAACGTCATAGTCTTTAACGGCTCTTCAGGATCCTCTAGGGATCAGGGAAGTCTCATCTTGAAGGGGGCTTCCCGCTTAGATGCTTTCAGCGGTTATCCCGTCCGAACATAGCTACCGGGCAATGCGTCTGGCGACACAACCCGAACACCAGTGGTTCGTCCACTCCGGTCCTCTCGTACTAGGAGCAGCTCTCCTCAAACTTCCAACGTCCACGGCAGATAGGGACCGAACTGTCTCACGACGTTCTAAACCCAGCTCGCGTACCACTTTAAATGGCGAACAGCCATACCCTTGGGACCGGCTTCAGCCCCAGGATGTGATGAGCCGACATCGAGGTGCCAAACACCGCCGTCGATGTGAACTCTTGGGCGGTATCAGCCTGTTATCCCCGGAGTACCTTTTATCCGTTGAGCGATGGCCCTTCCATTCAGAACCACCGGATCACTAAGACCTACTTTCGTACCTGCTCGAGATGTACCTCTCGCAGTCAAGCGCGCTTGTGCCTTTACACTAACCGTACGATGTCCGACCGTACTTAGCGCACCTTCGTGCTCCTCCGTTACTCTTTGGGAGGAGACCGCCCCAGTCAAACTACCCACCACACAATGTCCCCGATCCCGATTAGGGACCTGGGTTAGAACCTCAATATTGCCAGGGTGGTATTTCAAGGTTGGCTCCACGCAGACTGGCGTCCACGCTTCAAAGCCTCCCACCTATCCTACACAAGCAACATCAAGATCCACTGTGAAGCTATAGTAAAGGTTCACGGGGTCTTTCCGTCTAGCCGCGGATACACTGCATCTTAACAGCGATTTCAATTTCACTGAGTCTCGGGTGGAGACAGCTTGGCCATCGTTACGCCATTCGTGCAGGTCGGAACTTACCCGACAAGGAATTTCGCTACCTTAGGACCGTTATAGTTACGGCCGCCGTTTACCGGGGCTTCGATCAAGAGCTTCCCTCACCACCAAATTTCTCTTGCTGCTGTGTTAAACGTCTTCGCTCGTTCAGTCATTTACTCTTTTGTAAACTCCTTCACTCGCTCAGCCGTTTGCCTTGCATCAAAAAAAATTTGGTGGTGAGGTAACCCCATCAATTAACCTTCCGGCACCGGGCAGGCGTCACACCGTATACGTCCACTTTCGTGTTTGCACAGTGCTGTGTTTTTAATAAACAGTCGCAGCCAACTGGTCTCTGCGACCCCCACTAGCTTACGGAGCAAGTCCGATCACCGGCGGGGGCGTACCTTCTCCCGAAGTTACGGTACCATTTTGCCTAGTTCCTTCACCCGAGTTCTCTCAAGCGCCTTGGTATTCTCTACCTGACCACCTGTGTCGGTTTGGGGTACGGTCCCTGTTGACCTGAAGCTTAGAAGTTTTTCCTGGAAGCCTGGCATCGACCACTTCCCGATCTTAAAGATCGGTCGTCATCGGTTCTCGGCCTTGAGGGTCCGGATTTGCCTGAACCCTCGGCCTACGACCTTAAACATGGACAACCATCGCCATGCTGGCCTAGCCTTCTCCGTCACTCCATCGCAGTCAACAGCGGTACGGGAATATTAACCCGTTTCCCATCGATTACGTCTTTCGACCTCACCTTAGGGGCCGACTCACCCTGCGCCGATTAGCGTTGCGCAGGAACCCTTGGTCTTCCGGCGAGGGGGCCTCTCACCCCCTTTATCGTTACTCATGTCAGCATTCGCACTCCTGATACCTCCAGCCTGCCTCCCGGCTTGACCTTCAACGGCTTACAGGACGCTCCTCTACCGCTCAACACCTAAGTGCTGAACCCGTAGCTTCGGTGAATAGTTTGAGCCCCGTTACATCTTCCGCGCGAGCCGACTCGACCAGTGAGCTATTACGCTTTCTTTAAAGGGTGGCTGCTTCTAAGCCAACCTCCTGGCTGTCTGGGCCTTCTCACATCGTTTCCCACTTAACTATTACTTGGGGACCTTAGCTGACGGTCTGGGTTGTTTCCCTTTCCACGACGGACGTTAGCACCCGCCGTGTGTCTCCCGTGATTGCACTCATCGGTATTCGGAGTTTGCATGGGGTTGGTAAGTCGGGATGACCCCCTAGCCCAAACAGTGCTCTACCCCCGATGGTGAGACACGAGGCGCTACCTAAATAGCTTTCGAGGAGAACCAGCTATCTCCGGGCTTGATTAGCCTTTCACTCCTAGCCACAAGTCATCCCCCGGCTTTTCAACGACGGTGGGTTCGGTCCTCCAATCAGTGTTACCTGATCTTCAACCTGCTCATGGCTAGATCGCCCGGTTTCGGGTCTACACCCTGCGACTATGGCGCCCTATTAAGACTCGGTTTCCCTACGGCTACCCTATGCGGTTAACCTTGCCACAGAATGTAAGTCGCTGACCCATTATACAAAAGGTACGCAGTCACCCCGCTACTAAATTGCTCTAGCAGAACTGAGATTTTATACGCTCCATGAGGTAACGCTTTACACGACCATCATGCTTTAGCATACGTTCTCTTTCTCTAGCTACAGATTCACTCATATAGGCTTCGTAATATACCAGCTCCCACTCCTTACCTTTGGTAGAAGTGTTTCTTCCAGAGTTATGTTCTTGAAACCTACGTCTCAGGTCTGATGTATAACCTGTGTAGAAATCATCATGATCATGAACACATCGAAGAATATAAACGTAATACATTACAGCTCCCTTAGAGCAATTTAGTAGCGGGGCTCCCACTGCTTGTACGTACACGGTTTCAGGGTCTATTTCACTCCCCTCAACGGGGTTCTTTTCGCCTTTCCCTCACGGTACTGGTTCACTATCGGTCAGTCAGGAGTATTTAGCCTTGGAGGATGGTCCCCCCTTGTCCGAAGACGGTTCAGTCAAGATTTCTCGTGTCCCGACCTACTCGATTTCACTTAAAATGGCCTTTCGTGTACGGGGCTATCACCCTTTGTTGCCGCACTTTCCAGAGCGTTCCACTAAACCATAATAAACTTAAGGGCTAATCCCCGTTCGCTCGCCGCTACTGGGGGAATCTCAATTGATTTCTTTTCCTCCGGGTACTTAGATGTTTCAGTTCCCCGGGTTCGCCTCCCGGAACCTATGTATTCAGTTCCGGGATACTCACTTCTGTGAGTGGGTTTCCCCATTCGGAAATCGCTGGGTCAATGCCTGTTTATCGGCTTACCAACGCTTATCGCAGATTACCACGTCCTTCATCGCCTCTGACTGCCAAGGCATCCACCGTGCACGCTTAGTCACTTGACCATATAACCCAAAACAATTTACTTCGTAAATCGTAGTCGGTTAGTCAATATAACTACCTTAACGATTGTCCGATTAAATCGGACCGCCATACACTTGGCTGAAAATTGCTCCTGCATTATCAGCATACACGCCATCCTAGCGTTAAGAGTGTCTCAGCAAGAATTTTCTTTAAAAGACTAAAGCCTTTTAAATCAATTCAGCTTAAATTTGGATTCCACATTTTTAAAGAGCAAAAGCATAGAAATATGCTTAATGAATCAGTCTTCATCTATTTAATTCAGAAATTGGTGGAGCCAGGCGGGATCGAACCGCCGACCTCCTGCGTGCAAAGCAGGCGCT
>NZ_CP092489.1:880000-885000 GCF_025643335.1 Endozoicomonas sp. Mp262
GGAGAAAACAGCATCAAGTCCAAAGAAAAGTTTGTCACTTACCGACACGTCCTAAAAGAGGAACTCGATGGGGTTGAGCGCATTATTAAAGCCCTGGCTTATCAGCATAAAAAGCATCCGCGCCGCTCAAAATTAAAGACCGAGCTGGAGTATTTCAGAAAAAATCGCCAGCGTATGCGCTATGCTGAACACTTGTCGAATAACCTTCCGATCGGCTCTGGTGTGGTAGAGGCAGCCTGTAAAACCTTAGTTACCCAGCGGATGAAGTGCTCAGGTATGCGCTGGCGAAATCCGGGTGGTCAGGGCGTATTGACGCTTCGGTCATTAGTTCAGAGCCACTGGTTTGAAAATGGCTGGAAGTTATTTGCTGCAACTTATTGCGGGAAAGTCACCAAGGCTGCTACAAGCAATGTCATACCATTCCCAGAGAAAGGTGGCAGTGTTTAGTTGTGGTCAATATGAGACTTTCACCCTTACAGTTGAGCTCTTATGTAAGCGCCAATTTAAACCCACCTTAAAACTCCAAATCAAAAAAGTTAGGTTTTCTATTTTTTAGGAAACCCTACTATGAAAACAGATGAAGCCGCCAAACTCAGACAGCTTTGGCAGCAGCACCTTAAGGACTGGCAACAATCTGGCATAAGGCAAACTCCCTGGTGTCGCCAGAGGGGACTGTCTCCCCATCAGTTCAGTTATTGGAAGAAAAAGTTGATGACCAGGCCTGCACAGCCAAAACTGATTCCTGTTGCTGGGATGTCAAAGCCTGACCTTGTTTCTCAGTCTCCGGTTGTCATGCACCTGCCCTCTGGTATCAAGCTGGAGGTATCCGTCGAGCAAGTGCCTGGGCTGGTTCAGGCGTTGCAGTGCCTATGATTCGTCCAGCGGCTGATACTGACGTATTCCTTTATAGTGAGCCCGTGGATATGCGTAAGTCTATCAATGGCCTGGCCACTCTGGTGGAACAGGAGATGGCTCTGTCCCCCTTTGACCGCAAGCTGTTTGTGTTTTGCAACCGGGGAAGAGACAAGGTGAAGCTGCTTTACTGGGAGCGCAATGGCTTTGTCCTCTGGTATAAGCGACTGGAGAAATTCCGGTTCCAATGGCACTGGGATAGCATGCCCTCCCATATTGATGGTGATCTTCTCAACCGACTGCTGGATGGCTATGACATTCGTCCTCCTCAACCTCATCCTGCGCTGACCTACACGTCAATGATCTGATGCAGGGAATTGTCTTCCTGCCTTAGGGTATCCTTCAGGGATGAACGACACCCTTGCACATCTTCCTGATGACCCCACTATCCTCAAAGCCTACATTGCCCAGCTGCAAGGCAGGCTTTCCACTCTTGAGGAACATATCCGGCAACTGATCCGGCAGCGCTTTGGCGCGTCTAGCGAAAAAGCACCAGCCAATCAGTTCGGCCTGTTCAATGAGGCCGAGCAGGACCAGCCTGACAATCCTGATGCAGTGGCAAAAGCAGAGGCAGAAATCACAGTCCCTGCCCATCAGCGCAAGAAGCCGGGGCGCAAGCCATTACCTGAAGCCCTGCCCAGGGTTCGTCGGGAACATGACCTCCCTGAACAGGAAAAGGTCTGCTCCTGTTGCGGTAGCCATGACCTGCACAGGATCGGCGAGGAAGTCAGCGAGCAACTGGATATCATTCCCGCCAAGGTTCAGGTTATTCAGAACGTGCGCCCAAAGTATGCCTGTCGCCATTGTGAAGGCTCCATCCAGACCGCACCCATGCCTCCCCAGCCCATACCGGGTAGTATCGCTACACCGGGCTTGCTGGCCTACATTGCCACCGGAAAATATGTGGACGGCTTGCCCCTGTACCGCCAAGAACAGTTTGTGCTGAACCGGCTCGGGGTTGAAGTGGCCAGGGCAACCACAGCCCAGTGGATGGTGCGTTGCGGTGAACTGGTACAGCCCCTGGTCAACCTGATGCGAGATCATTTACTTGAATCTCCGCTGATCCATTGTGACGAAACCCATGTCAAGGTGCTGAGGGAGTCAGGGAAGAAAGCACAGAGCCTGTCGTACATGTGGGTACAGGTGGCAGAGCCTGTTCCAGATCACAGAGTCATTCTATTTGATTATGATCCCAGTCGGAGTGGGTCCGTTCCTGTCAGGTTGCTGGAAGGCTTTAAGGGGTATCTGCAAACGGATGGCTATGAGGGCTATGCTGCCATAGGCCGACAGGAAGGCATTATCAGCCAGGGCTGCTGGGCCCATGCCCGGAGAAAATTCAATGAAGCGGTAAAAGGCCTGAAAAAAGGGGTAAAAACTGGAAAGGCTTATATGGGAATGGCCTATATCCAGAAGCTTTACCGTATTGAACGGGAAATAAAAGACTGTTCCTGTGAAGAAAAGAAAATGATCCGGCAACAGAAAAGCCGGGACATTCTCAGTCAGCTACGACAATGGTTAGATAAATCGCTACCACAAACGCCCCCTAAAACACTGTTGGGTAAGGCGCTTAATTACCTCAATAACCAGTGGGATAAACTGATTCGCTACTGCGATGAGGGTTATCTACGCATGGACAATAATCTGGCAGAAAACGCCATTCGCCCCTTTGTCATCGGGCGTAAAGCATGGCTGTTTAGCACCAGTCAGGCAGGCGCTAATGCCAGCGCTAATCTGTACAGTCTGGTAGAGACAGCGAAAGCCTGTGGCTTGGAGTCATATGCCTATTTAAAGGAGGTGTTTACCCAGCTACCCGCAGCAAAAACACTGGCGGATATTGAGCAACTGCTGCCATGGAATCAAAACTCTTCTTAAATCAAGGTGGGGTTAATTAATCGCTTACGCTCTTATGTCTTCTCGTTCCCGGCGTCCCCGCTGGGAATGCCTACGGATACATCCTTCAGCACAGCATTTGCGTCGAGGGGAGGTCTGCATTCCCAGGCGGGAGCCTGGGAACGAGGGGGTGCCGGAGATTGAGTGGTTTTTTCCAGCCCATAGCAAAAACCCTGACAGCGTATGCTATCAGGGTTTTCTAATAAGTGCCTGGCGATGACCTACTCTCACATGGGGAAACCCCACACTACCATCGGCGATATGTCGTTTCACTGCTGAGTTCGGGATGGGATCAGGTGGTTCCAACATTCTATGGTCGCCAGGCGAAACTTTTGCACATGGATGTGCTTATGCCGTTTTGCCAGGGATGGCAAAAAACGGTAGCGTATCCACACGCTCGGAATCCATTTTATTTAAGCTGTCTTCTATTCTTGCCTTACACTCTACTTTCTAGCGTATGGTTACGACCTCCAGGGATGGAGGAAGTACTAAGAACGTCTGGAACGTTCGCAGTAAATCGCTTTGGCGTTATATGGTCAAGCCGCACGAGTCATTAGTACTGGTTAGCTCAACGCCTCACAACGCTTACACACCCAGCCTATCAACGTCATAGTCTTTAACGGCTCTTCAGGACTCTCTAGGAGTCAGGGAAGTCTCATCTTGAAGGGGGCTTCCCGCTTAGATGCTTTCAGCGGTTATCCCGTCCGAACATAGCTACCGGGCAATGCGTCTGGCGACACAACCCGAACACCAGTGGTTCGTCCACTCCGGTCCTCTCGTACTAGGAGCAGCTCTCCTCAAACTTCCAACGTCCACGGCAGATAGGGACCGAACTGTCTCACGACGTTCTAAACCCAGCTCGCGTACCACTTTAAATGGCGAACAGCCATACCCTTGGGACCGGCTTCAGCCCCAGGATGTGATGAGCCGACATCGAGGTGCCAAACACCGCCGTCGATGTGAACTCTTGGGCGGTATCAGCCTGTTATCCCCGGAGTACCTTTTATCCGTTGAGCGATGGCCCTTCCATTCAGAACCACCGGATCACTAAGACCTACTTTCGTACCTGCTCGAGATGTACCTCTCGCAGTCAAGCGCGCTTGTGCCTTTACACTAACCGTACGATGTCCGACCGTACTTAGCGCACCTTCGTGCTCCTCCGTTACTCTTTGGGAGGAGACCGCCCCAGTCAAACTACCCACCACACAATGTCCCCGATCCCGATTAGGGACCTGGGTTAGAACCTCAATATTGCCAGGGTGGTATTTCAAGGTTGGCTCCACGCAGACTGGCGTCCACGCTTCAAAGCCTCCCACCTATCCTACACAAGCAACATCAAGATCCACTGTGAAGCTATAGTAAAGGTTCACGGGGTCTTTCCGTCTAGCCGCGGATACACTGCATCTTAACAGCGATTTCAATTTCACTGAGTCTCGGGTGGAGACAGCTTGGCCATCGTTACGCCATTCGTGCAGGTCGGAACTTACCCGACAAGGAATTTCGCTACCTTAGGACCGTTATAGTTACGGCCGCCGTTTACCGGGGCTTCGATCAAGAGCTTCCCTCACCACCAAATTGCTCTCGCACACGTTGCATTAACATCTGACGCATTTTTTTGTTGCGCTTTAGTTTAGCTTCGCGAGCTCTCGCAAACTCTTTGACTTGATATGCTTCATAGTAAGCAATGCGCCATATTCTACCCTTGGTAGAAGCATTCATACCCGAATTATGTTGATCTAATCTTTTTCGAAGATCAGAGCTATAACCCAGATAAAAATCTGTCTCATCGTTTACGTTTTGAATCACATATATGTAGTACATAAGAGCAATTTGGTGGTGAGGTAACCCCATCAATTAACCTTCCGGCACCGGGCAGGCGTCACACCGTATACGTCCACTTTCGTGTTTGCACAGTGCTGTGTTTTTAATAAACAGTCGCAGCCAACTGGTCTCTGCGACCCCCACTAGCTTACGGAGCAAGTCCGATCACCGGCGGGGGCGTACCTTCTCCCGAAGTTACGGTACCATTTTGCCTAGTTCCTTCACCCGAGTTCTCTCAAGCGCCTTGGTATTCTCTACCTGACCACCTGTGTCGGTTTGGGGTACGGTCCCTGTTGACCTGAAGCTTAGAAGTTTTTCCTGGAAGCCTGGCATCGACCACTTCCCGATCTTAAAGATCGGTCGTCATCGGTTCTCGG